>NZ_JBDVOT010000022.1:0-26280 GCF_039968975.1 Maribacter sp.
AGAAAAAATGGCTGAGGTATATGAGAATATTACAAAAAGGCAAGACGAAGAATTAAAAGCAGGTTTGCCATTAGAAAAGTATGAAGCTTTTGTTGCACTACAAAAAGATGGTGTTTCAAAAACTTTAAAGAAGAATAAAAAGAAGAAAAAAAGAAAGAAATCTAAAACCGACTAAATGAAACAACTTTTCCCTTTACTCCTACTCCTAGTACTAGCATTCAATTATACACATAGTCAAAGACCGGGAGGAGACCGGGAAAGAGGTCCAATTGTTATTACCGGTAAGGTTTTAGATAAAGATGATAACTTACCTTTAGAATACGCTACACTAGTGCTACAAAGTGTTGCCAACCCAGATCAAATTACCGGTGGTATAACAGATATAGATGGAAATTTCAAGGTTGAGGCATCACCAGGTAAGTATAATATATCTATTGAGTATATATCTTACAAAACGTATAAACTACCAAATCAAACAATAAGAGAATCAACAGACTTAGGCACTATTAAACTTGCCCTAGATGTAGCCCAATTAGAAGCTGTAGAAGTAGTTGGTGAAAAGACAACGGTAGAAGTTCGTCTAGACAAAAAGATTTATAATATTGGTAAAGACTTAACCAATAGTGGTGCAACCATTACCGACGCCCTTAATAATGTACCATCTGTTGATGTAGATGTTGAAGGTGCTATAAGTTTAAGAGGTAATGAGAATGTTAGAATACTAATTAATGGCAAACCATCTGCCCTTGCAGGATTCGGTTCCACTGACGCACTAACCCAACTTCCTGCAGATGCTATTGAAAAGGTTGAGGTAATTACCAGCCCATCTGCAAGATATGATGCAGAAGGTACAGCGGGTATTTTGAACATTGTACTTAAGAAAGAAAAAACATTAGGTTTTAATGGCTCAGTAAATACAACCATAGGTTACCCTGTTAATAGTGGTATATCTGTCAATGCAAATTTACGAACAGATAAGTTCAACTTATTCAATACTACAGGCTATAGCTACAGAGACGCACCAGGCAATGCTTATTACGACAACACTTACTCTTCTGGTACTTACGACAGAATTATTGAGGACAGAGATTATGATAGACTAAGAAAAGGTTTTAATACCAACTTAGGGTTAGAATATTTCTTGACCGAATCATCATCTATTACTGGTAGTGTTTTTTATAGAACTTCTAAAAGCGAAGATGAAACAGGAAATACAAACCAGAGGTTCATAAACAGCTCTTTAGACAGTGAAACGTTTAGAAGTGAAGATGAAAATGAAGATGACAACAACTATCAATTCTCTTTAAACTATGTAAATGATTTAGATGATAATGGACAAAAACTAACAGTAGACCTTCAATATTCTAAAGGAGAAGAAGAAAAGTTTAATCTCATTCAAGAGAACAATACATTGCCTAATGATGATTTAATCGTTTTGGAAAATGTATATGAAGAAGAAACCGACAACGAATATTTAATTCAAGCAGATTATGTATTACCAATGGGTGACGCACAATTTGAAATTGGTTACAGAGGAACTTTTGAAGAAACAGGTACTGACTATCGCTTAGATTCCCTAAACCAAGCAACAGGTTTATTTGATATCAACGAAGACCTTACCAACCTATTTACTTATACTGAAAACGTAAATGCATTATATACACAGTATGGTAACAAATTTGGAAAATTTTCTTTCTTATTAGGATTACGATTAGAAAACACGCAATTGAAAGGTGAACTATCTTCGTTATATGACACTAGTGAATTAGAAGATCAATTAGGCGTTGATGTAGAAGCTAATTTCGATAATAATTATTTAGGCTTGTTCCCAACAGTAAATTTCATTTATGAGTTAGCTGAAAATGAGAATATTTCATTAGGTTACAACAGAAGAATAAATAGACCTAGAGGAAGATTTGTAAATCCTTTTCCATCTAGATCTAGTAGAACAAATATTTTTCAAGGCAATCCAAACTTAAATCCAGCATTTTCAAATGCTTTTGATTTAGGCTATTTGAAAAGATGGGACAAGATAACCTTAACTTCTTCTATTTACTATCAAAGAGAAACCGACTCTTTTGAGCGTGTTCAAGAAGAAACAGGACAAACCACCACTGATGGTATTGAAATTATTAGATCTATTCCTATCAACCTATCTACAAACGATAGAATAGGTGTTGAAGCTGGTGTTTTATATAGTGCCGCAAAATGGTTGCGATTAAACTCTAGTTTTAACTTCTTTCAATTTTCAACTGAAGGAGACTTCAATGGTGTAGATTACGGTACAACAAATACAAGTTGGTTCGCTAGATTTAGCTCAAAGGTTTCATTACCCGCTAAAGTAGACTGGCAAACAAATGCATTCTATAGAGGACCGTCTTCTACCGCACAAACTGAAAACGGAGGTATATTCTCATTGAACCTAGCCTTCAGTAAAGATATTTTAAATGATAACGGTACACTATCACTAAATGTAAGTGACTTATTGAACTCTAGAAAAAGAACATCATATACAGAAACAGAGTTCTTTACATCAGACAGTGAGTTTCAATGGAGACAACGTCAAATAACTATGGGCTTTGTATACCGTTTCAATCAACCAAAGGAACGTAATAAAGGTAATAGAGGAGGTAATGGTGGAGATGATGATGGAGATGAAATAGAAGGTTAATATCAAAAAACAAGACATAAAAAAAAGGAGCCGATCGGCTCCTTTTTTTTATTCTATTTTATCTATGCTTCTCTTGCGGCTTTTTTCTTGTCGCGTCTTTCTTTCAGTAGCTCCATAATGTTACCACCTAACCAGTAAGGAACAACAAATAATAACAAAAACATCATTAACCAAAAACCTATAGTTAATATGGTTAAAAAAGCTAAAAATCCTAAATATTGGTCAAAATCAAACATATCTTCTTACTTATATATTACAAAGATACCATAAACGAATTATTTTTTGCAAACGTTCTGCAAAATTAATTTTACTTTTCACAACAAAGTTGTCACAATAAATGTAAACCTTATTTTTGAGGCTATATTAATAAGTTAACTTAAGATTCATTTAAATTATAAGATTATGGAGTTCAGAATCGAAAAAGATACCATGGGTAATGTTGAGGTTCCCAAAGACAAATACTGGGGAGCACAAACAGAACGTTCTAGAAACAATTTTAAAATTGGTCCTTCTGCATCAATGCCATTAGACATTGTTTACGGCTTTGCATATTTAAAAAAATCTGCTGCTTATGCCAATTGCGAACTCGGAGTTTTATCTGAAGAAAAAAGAGATTTGATTGCCACTGTATGCGATGAGATTTTAGAAGGTAAGCATGATGATCAATTTCCATTGGTCATATGGCAAACAGGTTCTGGTACGCAAAGTAACATGAACGTAAATGAAGTAGTTGCCAATAGAGCACATGAAATTGCCGGTAAAGTTATTGGTGAAGGTGAAAAAACGATTCAACCAAATGACGATGTAAACAAATCACAGTCATCAAATGACACCTTTCCTACAGGTATGCATATTGCTGCCTATAAAAAGATAGTTGAAGTTACCATACCTGGTGTAACTCAATTAAGAGATACACTTCATAAAAAATCTATTGAATTCAAGAACGTAGTTAAGATAGGTCGTACGCATTTAATGGATGCTACTCCCTTAACCCTAGGTCAAGAGTTTTCAGGGTATGTTTCTCAATTAGACCATGGTCTAAAAGCATTAAACAATACACTAGCCCATTTAAGCGAACTTGCTTTAGGAGGAACAGCAGTAGGTACAGGTTTGAACACACCTGAAGGATATGATGTTCTAGTCGCAAAATTCATTGCAGATTTCACAGGCTTACCATTTATAACTGCTGAAAATAAATTTGAAGCACTTGCTGCTCATGATGCTATTGTTGAAAGTCACGGTGCATTGAAGCAATTAGCCGTTTCTTTAAATAAAATTGCCAATGATATTAGAATGATGGCTTCAGGTCCGCGTTCAGGTATTGGAGAAATCATTATTCCGGCAAATGAGCCAGGTAGCTCCATTATGCCAGGAAAAGTGAACCCTACACAGTGTGAAGCATTAACTATGGTTTGCGCTCAGGTTATGGGCAATGATGTTGCCGTTAGCGTAGGTGGAACCCAAGGACATTATGAATTAAATGTTTTTAAACCGATGATGGCTGCCAACATTTTACAATCGGCACAACTAATTGGTGATGCCTGCGTAAGTTTTGAAGAGCATTGCGCTGCCGGTATAGAACCAAATCATGAAGTTATCAAACAACTACTGAATAACTCCTTAATGTTGGTAACTGCTTTAAATACTAAAATAGGGTATTACAAAGCTGCTGAGATCGCTAACACCGCTCACAAAAACGGTACAACTTTAAAAGAAGAAGCTGTTAATTTAGGCTATGTTTCCGCAGAAGATTATGATGAATGGGTAAAACCTGAAAATATGGTAGGTAGTCTAAAAGACTAACAACAAACTATAAAAACGAAAAAAAGGCGACCAAATTGGTCGCCTTTTTTTTATATGTAATAAAGTTATCTTACTTCAACATGAATTTAGAAGTACCCAATAATTTTAATTGGTCGTCATATACATTTACCATGTAGTTTCCATCCTTGAAATCACCAGAAGGTTTACTGATATAATCACATACATCCAAAGATTTGTTCTCAAAGTAGAAACCTGTTTGCTTACTATAAGTAATAGAGGCACCGTTATCATTTGTCATAGAGTTACTACCTCCTAACACATTACCCTGAGGATCTAAAACTTCTAAGAAAAATTCTCTATCGCCAGCTTGTGCAATTACGTTATCAGCTACAGTAAAACAAATTTTAAACTTGTCTGTTGCCTTAGCCCTTTGGGTGGAAACTAATTTACCACTGTTACGTTCTTTAACCGCATCTACATTAAACTTAGATAAGTTAAGCGCAGAACCTTTTTCTACTACTTGAGCCAAGTTTGTATTTTGAACTACTAAAGAGTCATTGAAAACTGTTTGCTTTTCTAATTCTACATACGTACTGTCACGTTGCATTGCAATTGCAGTATTTGAACGAGTTAAAGAATCTACTTGCTTTAATAATTGCTCTCTTTCCGCTTTAAGAACACCAACTTGTCTTCTATATCTAGATAAAGAACCTATATCAGCTTTCATCGTTTTTACAGAGTCAATATATTTTGCAATATTATCTCTTGCACTTACCAGCTCTTCATTAGTGGCATTACTTTCTAAAATAGCTTTGTCATACTCAGATTTCAAGCTATTTAAATCTTCAACTACCAATTCTTTCTCTTTGGTAAGTACACCTTCAGTCTTCTTTTTATCTTGGTAAAGACTTACTGTGTAAATGATAGTACCTAAAAGCACAACACCTAAAAGAGCGGTCAAGACCTTTAAGCCATTGTTGTTTTTTGTTTCAGTCATAATTTTTAATTTAATAAAGTTGTCTGTTTGTTCAGTTTATATACGTGGTAATTCAAATTTTAGATTTTTTAATGTTAAATTAATTTATAAACCGTTTCAGGGACTATAAAATATGATATAACTTAGGTGTTAACCAACTTAACAATTAGAAACCATGCTTAGCATTGTGCCTTACGAGCCTAAATATACTGAAAACTTTAGAGATTTGAATATTGCTTGGATTACTGAATATTTTAAGGTGGATAAAAAAGATAAGGAGCTATTAGAACATAGTCAATCTAAAATAATTGATAAAGGGGGATATATCTTTATAGGATTATGGAATGATAAACCTGTAGGATGCTATGCATTGATTAAAAAGGAAACTAAATGTTATGAATTGGGTAAGATGGCAGTAGACAAAAAACATCAAGGATTAAAAATCGGCCAACAAATGCTAGCCCATGCCATAACCTTCTCAAAGCGTAAAAATTGGGAAATACTAGAGTTATACTCTAGTACTAAATTAGACACCGCTCTGCATATATATAAGAAATTCGGTTTTAAAAATGTTACGCCAGAAAATAATTTAGAGTACCTTCGATCCGATATTAAAATGGAACTAACACTTTTAAACGTAACATAATGAAAATAAATAAATTGCTTGTTTTAGTATTCTTGGGCGCTATGGCATTTGCATGTAAAGATGCTAAGAAAGCAGAGAGCAACGTAGATACTACAACCGAAATTGAAGAAAACAAATCGGTGACCGAAATAATCAACGAGCGTAAATCTGAAGATATCAAGATTATTCCTATCGAGCATTCCACAGCTGTAATAGAATGGAACGATGTCATCATTTACATTGACCCTGTTGGCGGAGCTGCTGCTTTTGAAGGTCAAAAGAACCCAACATTAATATTAATTACCGATATACACGGTGATCACTTAAATGTTGAGACTTTAAATGCCTTAGATACTGCTAACGCTACATTTGTAGTACCACAAGCGGTTGCAGATGAATTACCTGAAAAATATAAAGAACAACTTGTAATTATGGCAAATGGGACCAGTAAAAAACTTAGCAATATTACAATTGAGGCTATCCCCATGTACAACCTTAGAAAAGAAGCTTTAAAATTCCATAAAAAAGGACGCGGTAACGGATATGTTCTTAACATTGACGCTCAGCGAATTTACTTCTCTGGTGACACCGAAGACATTCCAGAAATGCGTTCTTTAAAAAATATTGACAAAGCTTTTATATGTATGAACTTACCATACACTATGACAGAAGAAAGTGCCGCTGCTGCCGTTTTGGACTTTAAGCCTAAACAAGTATACCCATATCACTACAGAGGTAAACCCGACGTTAGCGATGTTGCTAAATTTAAGCAATTAGTAGACGCAGGCAACCAAGATATTGAAGTGATACAGTTAGATTGGTACCCTAATGAGGAATATTAATATTAGCTAATAGCTGAAAATAAAAAAGCCCGCAATTGCGGGCTTTTTCTTTTATTAAAATATTATCTGATCAACTTCTTATACTTAATTCGTTTCGGCATAAGGTCTCCGCCTAATCTCTTTTTCTTATTCTCCTCATAGTCAGAGAAAGAACCTTCAAAGAAATACACTTGAGAATCACCCTCAAAAGCTAGAATGTGTGTACAGATACGATCCAAGAACCATCTATCATGCGATATTACCACTGCACAACCAGCAAAATTTTCTAAACCTTCTTCAAGGGCACGTAGTGTATTTACATCTAAGTCGTTGGTAGGCTCATCTAATAAAAGAACGTTACCTTCTTCCTTTAATGTCATAGCCAAATGCAAACGGTTACGCTCACCACCAGACAACATGTTTACTTTTTTGTTCTGCTCACTACCCGAGAAATTAAATCTACTTAGGTATGCACGAGAATTCACTTGTTTACCGCCCATCATTACCATCTCTTGCTCATCACTAAAGTTCTGCCAAATGGTTTTTTCAGGATCAATGTTAGAATGACTTTGGTCAACATATGCAATCTTAGCAGTTTCACCAGTTTCAAACTCTCCTTTATCAGGAGTTTCTTCACCCATGATCATTCTAAAAATAGTGGTTTTACCGGCACCGTTAGGACCAATAATACCAACAATACCTGCTTGTGGTAATTTAAAGTTCAAATCTTCATAAAGCAATTTATCGTCATAAGCTTTACTTACTCCTTTTGCTTCAATTACATTGGTACCCAAACGCGGTCCGTTAGGGATGTAAATTTCCAGTTTCTCGTCAAGTTGTTTCTGATCTTGACTCATTAACTTATCGTAATTCTTAAGACGTGCCTTTTGTTTTGTCTGCCTTCCTTTTGCTCCTTGACGTACCCATTCTAGCTCTCGCTCTAAAGTTTTCTGTCTTTTAGAAGCTGTTTTGCTCTCTTGAGCCAAACGTTTAGATTTTTGATCTAACCATGAAGAATAATTTCCTTTCCATGGTATACCTTCTCCTCTATCCAATTCAAGAATCCAACCGGCAACATTATCCAAGAAATATCTATCGTGTGTTACAGCAATTACCGTTCCCTTGTAAGATGCTAAATGATGCTCTAACCAATGTACAGATTCTGCATCTAAGTGGTTGGTAGGCTCATCTAATAATAAAATTTCAGGCTCTTGTAGTAGTAATCGACATAAGGCTACCCTTCTTCTTTCACCACCGGATAATACGGCAATTTTCTTATCAGGATCCGGAGTACGTAAAGCATCCATTGCAATTTCTAACTTGGTATCTAACTCCCAAGCATTGGCAGCATCAATTTTATCTTGTAGAACAGCCTGTTGATCCATCAACTTCTGCATTTTGTCAGCATCTTCATAAACCTCAGGAAGACCAAACATATCGTTTATCTTATTGTACTCATCAAGAATGGCTACAGTTTCAGCAACACCTTCTTTTACAATCTCTAAAACGGTTTTGTTTTCATCCAATTCAGGTTCCTGTTCTAGGTACCCAACATTATAACCAGGAGAAAATACAACATCACCTTGAAAGTTTTTATCGACCCCCGCAATAATCTTCAGCAAAGTAGATTTACCAGAACCGTTTAAACCTAAAATTCCGATTTTGGCACCGTAGAAAAAACTTAAGTATATATTCTTTAAAACTGGGGTATTAGCATTTTTATAGGTTTTCGTAACTCCTGACATGGAGAAGATTACCTTCTTATCATCTGACATAAAATTATAGTGTTTAGTAAAAATTAAAACTTGACAGAAAAATTCACTGTCGGTTCTAACAATATTTATACTCTACCTTTAAGTGCGTTAAATACCCAAGCAATAGCAAAAAAGCCTATACCTACGGATGCAAAACCCCACCCAGCAACTTGATCATAGCGAAAAGCACCTAATGCAATTAGGGCAAGACCCACAAAAATCATTATAAAAGTTGCCCAAGAAAGTACTGTATTCTTATTCATTTTCGAATCGATTAAAATTTAAGCGAACATCAAATATCGTAAATTTTAAGACATTTTTCCACAATTACCCCTGCTATTATTCAAACCGAAACACAATTCCAGTTTTTTCACGAACAGAATCCATAATACCAATTAAATCTAAACTGTTTTGATGGCTCCACAAGTCGCTCTCCTTTTTACCAGAATTTAAACAAAGGTGAACTTCCTCAATTTCATGTACATACCCTTTACCTCTTTTTCCAAGCTCATTGGAAATCCTTTCGCCATCTTTTTCTAAAGTATAACCTGTAGACTCATGCCATCTTGGGTGTATAAAAATAGTCCCTAGGCTTCCGGCTATTTCAGATTTCTTTTCAGAGTTAGAATTGAGTCCGCTATACAGAATAGCCTGAGCATTGTCATAATTGAAAATCATACTACACTGCATCTCTACTCCGGTTTTATGAAAATTAGCCGTTGCCTTTATATCCTTTGGTTTCCCTAGCATTAAATATGCTAAAAATATAGGATAGATACCTATGTCCAATAAAGAGCCACCAGCAAGATCAGGGTTCAACAATCTTCCGTCCTCATCCCTATCCATAGCATAAAAAGCAAAATCTGAATGTAAATATCCTATTTCACCTATAGTTCCATTAACAACTAACTCTTTTACTTCTTTGATTGTAGGATTAAAACGTGACCATAAAGCCTCCATTAAAAAAACATTATTCTCCTTGGCGACAGCAACCATTTTTTCAACCTCAGCTTTATTTACACCCATTGGTTTTTCACATAGCACAGCATTACCTGCTTTCATTGCTGCAACACTCAAATCTGCATGTGATGTATGTGGTGTTGCCAAGTAAATGATATCTACTGTACCACTATTAAATAGTTCTTCATAACTTCCATACGCATTTTCTGCTTCATATTCATCTGCAAAAGTTCTTGCTTTCTCTAAACTTCTTGATGCCACAGACACCAATTTACCACCATTTACCAATGCTAAATCTTTTGAAAAACTATGGGCAATGTTACCTGCCCCAACTATACCCCACTTTATCATACTTTTTATTTTTGTTGCATGAACACCAAAATTAACTCCTTATCTTTATCCGAAGAAAAAGAAATTATACAGAATGGATTTAAAATTCAATCAAAACGAAGATAGGAATAAGTTGTTATTATCAGACCTTAGAAGAAAGCTTAATGAAGTTTATTTAGGCGGAGGAAAAGCCAAAATAGCCAAGCAGCATGACCAAGGAAAAATGACCGCCAGAGAACGTATTGATTATCTTTTAGATCCAAAATCCGAACAAATAGAAATAGGTGCTTTTGTTGGTGACGGCATGTATAAAGAACACGGTGGCTGCCCATCTGGTGGTGTCGTTATTAAAATGGGGTACGTAAAAGGAAAGCAGTGCATAGTCGTTGCCAATGATGCTACGGTTAAAGCCGGAGCTTGGTTCCCCATTACCGCAAAGAAAAATTTAAGAGCACAGGAAATTGCAATTGAAAATAGATTGCCAATCATTTACTTAGTTGATAGTGCCGGGGTGTACTTGCCTTTACAAGATGAAATTTTTCCCGACAAAGAACATTTTGGTCGCATATTTAGAAACAACGCTATTATGAGTAGTATGGGAATTACCCAAATATCTGCCGTTATGGGCAGTTGTGTTGCCGGTGGTGCTTATTTACCAATAATGAGCGATGAAGCTTTAATAGTAGATAAAACTGCAAGTATATTTTTGGCAGGTAGCTATTTGGTAAAAGCTGCAATTGGTGAAAGCATAGATAATGAAACTTTAGGCGGAGCAACTACGCATTGTGAAATTAGCGGAGTAACCGATTATAAAGCGAAAGATGATGCCGCGGCTTTAAATACCATAAAGAATATTATGGATAAAATCGGTGATTTCCCTAAAGCAGGATACAACCGTAAGAAAAGCATGAAGCCAAAAGAAAACTCGGATGATATTTACGGAATACTACCTAGCTCTAGAGCTGAGCAATACGATATGATGGAAATCATCAAAAGATTGGTAGACGATTCTGAATTTGAAGAATATAAAGCAGGCTACGGACAAACCATTCTTACCGGGTATGCGCGAATAGATGGTTGGGCCGTTGGTATTGTTGCCAATCAAAGAAAAGTAGTAAAAACCAAAAAGGGTGAAATGCAATTTGGCGGAGTAATTTATTCCGACTCCGCAGATAAATCTACCCGATTCATAGCCAATTGTAACCAAAAGAAAATTCCCTTAGTCTTTCTACAAGATGTAACCGGTTTTATGGTAGGTAGTAAAAGTGAGCATGGTGGTATTATCAAAGATGGAGCTAAAATGGTAAATGCTGTAAGTAACTCCGTCGTTCCAAAATTTACTATCGTTATAGGAAACAGTTATGGAGCCGGAAACTACGCCATGTGCGGTAAAGCTTATGACCCAAGATTGATTGTTGCTTGGCCAAGCGCAGAACTTGCTGTAATGAGTGGAAACTCTGCTGCCAAAGTATTATTACAAATTGAAAAAGCTTCTTTGAAAAAGAAAGGTGAAACTATTACCGAAGAAAAAGAAACTGAGCTATTCGATAAAATCAAGAAACGTTACGACAACCAAGTTTCTCCGTATTACGCAGCGTCAAGATTATGGACAGATGCCATCATAGACCCAAAAGACACCCGTAAATGGATATCAATGGGTATTGAAGCAGCTGATCATGCACCTATTGAAAAGCCTTTTAATATGGGGGTTTTGCAGGTTTAATATCTTAAATACCTTTAGCAGCAATATCTTATAGTATTTACATTCATAAAACCCACAACACATTTAAAATGTATTGTGGGTTTTTATAATATTTACATATCTAATATGCTATTATATTTTGCAATGTTAACGGACTTAATTAGATACCATACTAACAGCATTAGATACTGAAAACAATTGCTGATTTACATTACGGAGACCGAGTTTAAAAACCTTTGTTTCTTTTCGTTGAGATGCACTACCGTAATTATAATATACAGTGGCTTTTAAATATGTAGGCGTCAAACTTTTATTACCTAAATAGGTAGCATTAACCAACCAATTACCACGAAGGGTATCATCTATTAAATATTCTTCACTAGAAAAACCTGAACGCTTTTCGCTTTGAATTCTCTCAGAATCTGCCACTAGAGAATGTTCACTTTTGTAATATCTTTTTTCAGGGTTTACGAATTCTAATTCAAATTCAGCCTCACTATCGCTCCATTCAAAAACCAAACGAGTCCCCTTAAAATCATCATCAAGTTTAATTTGATTCACTTTATCCGTTGAAACTAAATCGGCACCCTTTAAAGAAATCAAATTATTTAAATCGCGATCCATTATGGTTTTTACTTCCTCTTCCTTTTCCAATAATTCTTCTTCTAATAAATAATCATATCGTAGATACATAGCTGCCGCTTTTTGATTCATACCAAGATCTCTATAACTATTTGCAAGGTCTAAATAAGACTGGGCATAATCTGCTCTAAGCGTATATACATCCTCATATAATTTATTCGCCTTCTCTAACTTCCCTTCTGCTTGATAAATATATGCCAGAGATTTCAATGCCAAAGGATTTCCACTCAGAGCCCTATCATTTTCTTGGATAATCATTTCAGCAAATTCATTATGTTTCCATTTGTTAGAAAAGTAATCATAGGCATCTAGAACGTAATAATAAGAGCTACTGTATTTTTTGATTTGATTTTTGTAGATAACCTTTGCATCTTCTTCGGTTTTCGCATTTAAAAGTTCATTCATGTACAAAGGTTTATCTTTTTTAAATTGTATAGAACTTAATGCTGAGTTATCATATTTATTATTTCTAAGCTTAGCTTGATCATACGGCTTTCCGTCAATATTACCAGCATATAATAATGTCTTCGTGTTAATTACTATGACACCGCCAGCACCTATTGACCCGTATCTAGTAGTCATTGCCAAATTATTTAAAACAGCCAATCTAGCAATTGAAGCTGGTGCAATCCACGTAGGAGCACTAGTTAAAATCTGACCATCAACATCATAAACCGCAGGTGATGCCTGACTAATGGAATTGAAACCTCTTATATATATTCCACCTCCACGCTGACAATCACCAAAAACCCTTACGCTAGCAAACTCATTTCTAACAACATCTAAAATGCAGATACCGACATCATTAATTTCGTCCTCTTGTAAAAACCTGATTTTTCCTGGTGCAGTCTCACTATCCAAAATTCCGAATGCTGTTTTAATTAAATTCGGTTTGTATTTATACTCTTCTTCCAATTCACTTTGAGATTTCCTATTACTACCTTTTACGGTTACCTCATCTAATTGTTCAACTTTTTGACTCATTTCTAAATTCAAAGTGCGAGTAACATCTTCTACCATAATCTGTACATCATTTAGACCTGGGTATGTATATAACAATACATCTCTAGGTTCAGCCGTTATTTGGTAAAACCCGTTTGTATCTGTTGTAGTTGCTATATCAGAATCTATTATAGATATCTGAACATTTGCCAAAGGAGCATCCATTTGGTTAACTTTACCTTTAACAGTTTTACTTTGGGATTGCAAGTATGTTGTAAAAGTCGCAACGATTAGAAAGATGAGTATATTTTTCATAGCAGTATGTTTTAATTCACTTTATTAAATTAAGAAAAAAATAACACAAACAATTGTTTATCAATTAAATATATCATCTATCACCCTAATTTAACTTATCTACCCCTAAAGTTGGTAAATAAAATAGATTTTGATTTACATTTTTTAATGACAACCTATAAATTCTAATTGTGCTTTCTTCATTATCTGTACCATAACCAGAAAAAGAAGTCACTTTTAGATAGGTAGGCAAACCACTTTTATTCCCTTTGTAATTTATATTTACAATCCACTCTCCCTTAATATCACTTTCAAGGAAGAACTCTTTGCTCGATGAATATTCTTGCTTACCAAAATATTCATTTTGATTTTTTAACGATGTACTTGAAACAAAATAGCGATTTTCTGGATTTACGAACTGAAGGTCAAATTCGGCTTCATCATCGTTCCACTCAAAAAGAAGACGGGTATCTGCACCCTCGCGCATAGCTGCGTCTTCTTTTAAATCTTCTGAACTAATAGCATAGTCGGTTTTATGCTGCAAAAAATGATTGAACTCAGTCGTAATGATAGGATGTAATCCTATGGTATCTGCCACAAGAAAAGAATCGTTCAATAATTTGGTGTACCTACTATAAAGATTAGCCGCCTTTTGCACCTCATCAACCTCAACATAACTATTTGCCATATCTCTATACGATTGCGCATAATTAGGTCTTTTAACAAAAAGACTCGTATATAGTTTGTTTGCTTTTATAAATTCACCCTCTCGCTGATAAGCATATGCCAATGCCTTCATTTCATTGATATTATTCTCAAAGAGCGATTGATGATTAACGATAATATCATTATGGAATTTTTCTTGCTCCCAATTGGCAGTAAAATAAATATAGGCATCAAGAAAAAACGAAGCAGAACTACTATAGAGTTTTTCATTTTCGTAATACACTTTCTTAGCCGCTTCAAAACTACTGCTAGCTAAAAGAGTTTGAAGGTAGCCTGGCAAATTTTTATTAGCTTGTTGTTTATCTATTGCATCGTGTTTATAAATATTACGCTGAATTAATGCCTGATCAATATTTTTACCGTCTTTACTAGCAAAATTAGAAAGATGAGTACTTATAGCAATAACACCACCTGCAGCAACTTGACCATACTTACCAACGCCAGCAAGACCAGGTATTACCGCAATACGCTCAATAACATTTAAATCTAAGAAATAAGGAACTTCTTCATAGATTATACCGTCAACCTCAAATATAGCAGGTCTTAAATTATTTATTGATCCGCTTCCCCCTCTTATAAAAACAGCAACTTTGGTAAAAGAACATCCAAAACAGGGATTTTCAACTTTTACGTTCCCTACCCGAACACCCGCTATTTTACCGTCGATAGCTGCAAGTATATTTGGGGCAGTTAAATTTAAACTCTTACCCTCTAAAATAGTTATTGAATGCCCAATAGTTTTTTTATCAAGGGTTCCATAAGCAGTTTTGGCAAATTCATCATTCGTTAAATATTCAGAAAACATTTCTGCCTCGGTTTTCTTTAAGCGTGCTCTTTCTGTAACAGTTACACCTGCTAACTCTTCTACTTTAACATTCATACTTACATTAATGTTATGTACGGTTTCTGTAACTTTACGCTCTACCTTTTCAAAACCTAAATAATTATAACTAATAACATCACCTAACCTAGCCATAATAGAGTATCTACCATAGGCATCTGTTTGTGTCTGTTTTAATGATTCTGTTATTTGAACTGTAGCATTTTCCACGGGCTTACCATTATTAAAAACAAAACCAGTAATAGATCGGTGGGTTTTAATAGGATTAGTATTAATTATTGGAGTTTGAAATGAATTTTTAAGCAACTTGTTTCTAGAATAATCTGATATTTGAGCAATATCACCGTCATTCAAAGCAGTGGTATTAACATAAAAGGTCATTGCATCTCCCCTAAAGGTTTTCCATTGCCCTTGACTTACATATCTTCTGTACGAAGTACTTGGTCTATAATCTGCAGCCAAAACTAAACCAACGCGCTTACCATACACTTCTAATAATTCTAGACCAATACTAAAATCTTCATCTACAATTAGATTGTAAGGCTTTAAATCTACCGTTATCTTTCCAGGAGATTTGCCTATCATTTTGGTAACGTTCTTTGACAATAATTTATCTTCTGGATAGATAGTTCCGCCCTTGTAAATATTGATACGTACCAAAACGCTATCTGAATAATTCTCGTTCACATAAAAGTGAAAATCTTTTAAGTAGTGCTTTTTCTTGTCTACACTTATTCTTGTCACTAATTCAGCACCCAATGAACCATCTCCCTTCCAATACCCAAACTTATTTTTACTGGGATAGGAAAAACCGACAACGTCATCTTTTTTACCTTTTAGGTATTTAGCGGTTACTATCGCCTCGTTGAGTTGCATTGCCTCAGGCTGCATGACCACTTTTTGAAAAAGTGTATTGCTAAAGTTTACCTCCAATATTTTGAACTGAACGGTTTTATAACCTACGGATGAAAATTGAAGAATATCATCTTTGGAAAAATAAGCTTTGTCAATCTCTAAATAAAACTCCCCGTCAAAATCACTTACGGTACCTACACCCTTATTTACAATTCCAATATTTACAAAAGGAAGCGTCTCTTTAGTGTCAGCATCCAGCACCGTTCCCTTATATTGATGTTGTGCAAAAAGCCCTATACTTGATATACATAAAACCAAAAAAAGGAAATACTTTTTATGAAGTATATTAATCAATATCATTTGGCGGTTTATTTAATAACTGTTAACATATTCTTAAATATATGAATAACAGCACATTAAACCTAGTGCCTAAAAAAAATAAATAAGATTTTTATTACATCACTAATTAATAACCTTACAAATAAAAATTTAGTAACCCTGATGTCCTTTCACTCTAGGAATCAATAAAAGCTCCGTTTGTCTACCGCCAACATACCTGAAGCCATCTTCACCGTAAAAACCAGCTTCTTCAAGCATAATACGAATATCTCTATTCCATTCCGGTATGTTGATGGTAGTATTTAATTCAATAGCATAAACAGTATTAGGATTTAATCCATAGTTCTCACCGTCATCACGCATAACTCCGCCTTGAGAATCCCACATACCAATTGTAGTACCAGCCGAGTGGCCGTATAAACCTAATGGGTGTGTATAAATTGAAGGTTTTAGGCCGGCTGCTTTGGCTTCCTTCAATGATTTAGCTAGAATATCATTACCAGATCTACCTTTTACCATATTACCGGTTAAGAAATCCTGTAACTTATTACCTTTTTTAAGTCCATTGATTAAAAAATCTGGAGCAGCAGTTTCTTCTGGCTTTAGCACATATGCCAATTCTTGACAATCGGTATTTAGACGCAAGTATGTAATTCCGAAATCGCAATGCACTAAATCTCCTGGTAGAATCACCATATCATCTGGCTTATTGGAAAAAGAATAAAACTCACTCTTTTTACCGTTCGCACTTCTTTGAACATCTATAGTTGGGTGAAACCAAGTTTCCAGTCCTAAGTCGGTTACTTTTTGTCTCATCCACCATACCACATCTGAGGTTCTAGTTACCCCTGGCGTTATTACTTTTTCAGAAAAAGCCTCTGCAATAATATCATGAGTAATATCTACTAGTTGATTGTAGATAACCATTTCACGTTCCGATCTGGTTTCGATCCAACGAACAGCTAATTGTTCAGCAGAAGTAACTTTTGAAGTGTATTTCTTAGGTAAATTAGCCATAAACTCTTCATAGTCTGTTTTAACTAATCCATCGGCAATATTGTGGTCTGTAGAATAATTGAGTCCAATTTTCTTAGGATCTCTTTCAGATATTAATTGCATTAACCTAGTCCATTGGTTAGGCTCTTTTTCCTTGTCCCAAGCAGACACAATATTCTTACCGACATTGTAACGAGCTACAGCCAGCTTCTCTATAGTATTCTTAGCCTTATCTCTATAAAACAATAAAATAGTTCGTCTACGTGCATTCAACCACGTTGCCGGAAGCATAGTCTTAATTACGGGGTCTTCATTATATTCTCTTGAGATTACCACCCACATATCAAGGTCAGCGGCATCCATAAGTTGAGGCAGTAAATTATTAAAACGGTCGTCTAAAATTTCATCAATTACCTGTGCTCTTTCTTTTTCATTTAAGATTTGTTGGGCGCTAATTTTACCTATAAAAATTAAGCATACAAAAAGGAATAGTTTTTTCATGAGTGTTGTTTGGTTTAAGCACTGAAAATACAAAATAACACACATTAGAAATAAACTATTCCCCGAAAATCAAATGATTTTTACAATTTATATAATATCAATAGTTGTCTGTTACCAATTTCCCATTAACGCTTTTAACCAACCTGATAAATTCTGCTCTATACCCATTTTTATCTTCACCTCTACCATTCTCTGCCAATTCAATAACATTTTTATAAGATGTTTTATTTATAAATGCAGAGTTACGTATTTGCTGACCAAACAAAGCAACAGCTGTGGCAAATTGAAAATCTTTTGTCATTTCTTGAAAATTTGAATTTTGCACATGAACCAATTCTATACTCTTTTTACCATCAGGTTTTTTATATCTGAATTTAACAGTAAACAACTCATCAGAAAACCCAGTATCACTAGTGTTATTGGTATACTTTAATGCTGGTATTTCTTTATCGTATGCTGATGTTACTCCTGTCTCTATTATCTCATACAAAGCGGTTACCTTATGTCCGCTGCCCAATTCACCAGCATCTTTGGTATCATCGATAAAATCTTCATCTGCCAACAATCTATTTTCATACCCTATTAGTCGATATGATTTTACTTTTGCTGGATTAAACTCTACCTGTAGCTTTACGTCTTTTGCTATGGTAAACAGGGTACCGCCAAACTCTTTACCAAATAGTTTTTGCGCTTCTTGCATAGTGTCTATATAACCATGATTTCCGTTGCCTTTATCTGCCAAAGTTTCTAATTTAGAATCTTTATAGTTGCCCATTCCGAAACCTAATACAGAAAGAAACACTCCCGATTCATGTTTTTCTACAATCAAATCTTCCATGTCTTTATCGCTAGACAGCCCAACGTTAAAATCCCCATCTGTTGCCAATATCACTCTATTATTACCATTTTTTTTAAAATTCTTTTCTGCCAGTTTATACGCTAATTGAATTCCTTCTCCACCAGCTGTAGAACCGCCAGCCTCTAAGTTATTTAGTGCACTCATGATTTTCTCTTTATTATTACCAGATGTAGGTTCCAACACAACACCGGCTGCCCCGGCATAAACAACAATAGAAACCCTATCTTTTTCTCTTAATTGATTTACTAATAGTTTAAATGCGGATTTTAGTAGTGGTAATTTATTACCTGCCGACATTGAACCAGAAACATCTATAAGAAAAGTTAGATTAGAAGCTGGCAGCTCTTCATTTAAATGCTCTTTCCCCTGCAAACCAATACGTACCAACTTAGTATCAACATTCCAAGGAGTTTGTGCTACCTCTGTGTTAACAGAAAAAGGATGCTCTGCTGTTGGTTGCGGATAATCATAATCAAAGTAATTAATCATTTCTTCAATCTTAACGGCATCTATAGGAACCGCTTTTCCATTATTTATGAATCTTCTAATATTACTGTATGCCGCTTTGTCGACATCTATGGAAAAAGTAGATAGCGGATTTACGTTAACATTCTGAAATTGATTTTCAGTAATTTGAGCATAATTCTCATCTTCTTCAATTACATAATTTCCTTTTACGGTTTGTATTACAATACATCCATACCTGGCATCAGCTCCATACAAACTCTTTGCTTCAGAAGCTTTAAGTTCTTTTCTACTATCAATATTTTCACTTTTTAAGTTTTGAACAATTGAATTATATTGCTTTTTAATAGGAACACCATCAACAATATACAGAGGGGTTGTTACCTTTTTGTGCTTTTCCTTCTTTTCTTGGGGAATTGCTCCACTTATTGCGACACCACTTATCCTACCTTGCAATAGGCTATTCATATTATTTTGAGAGTTTCGTTTTCTAGTTCGATTACCTCTGACTCTTGTCACCGAACCTGTTAAGAAAGAACGTTTAGAAGTTGCGTAACCTACGACCACAACCTCTTCAAGAGCTTCATGATCTTCTTCAAGTGAAACATTAACAACTACTGATTCCCTGATCTTTACAGTTAGATTCTTACAACCTATATATGAAAATGCTAATTCAGCACCTTCTGATACTATTATAGCATAATGTCCATCAAAATCTGTTTGTGTAACATTGGTCGTTCCTTTTTCCATAACATTTACACCAGGCATAGGGTACCCTGCATGATCAGAAACAATACCACTAATTTTAACTTGTTGAGAAGACAACAGCATACTATAGAACAGAAAGAATAGGAAAGTCGCATTTTTCATAATAATGGGTTTAAAGTTTGAGCAATAAACCTATTAAGAAAGAAGCTTTTTAAAAATGAAAAATGAGTAAAGTATGGCTTTGAGCTAGGGAAGTTATGACTACAGTAAGGACATGGTTTTTTGTCGCTGCACTTTCCCACTTTCAGTCCGTTGAAATTCTTTGGAAACTACAATAGCTTTAGGTTTCTCAAATTTTTTGAAATCTGATATATTATCTATGGTTTTCTTAACTTCAATTTTAGAGGTATTCTCAACTACTAAAACAACTTTTTGCCCTAACTCCTCATCTTCAACACCGATTACAAAGAAGGGAATATTTAAATGCTTAGAAAGCACTTTCTCTATATGCTCAGGACGCAACTTAACTCCACCAGAATTTATAACATTATCAAATCTGCCAAGCCATTTAAACTCTTTTTCCGAAACCAATTCAACAACATCATTGGTAACTACAGTTTCATCTGAAATCTTAGGAGCATTGATTACTAAACAGTTTCTTTCATCTACTGAAATTTTTACATCTGGTAAAATTGAAAAAGGTGCATCAAACTCTGTTCCTGTATTTAACGGCTTTATGGCAATGTGGGTAATAGTCTCCGTCATACCATATGTTTCATAACTAGCGTTAGACACATTTTTCAAATCCCCTCTTAATGATGCAGAAATAGGAGCTCCGCCAATAATGAGCTTTTTAACTTGATGCAAATTTGGTAAAGAGTTCTTTACCTGCATAGGAACCATAGCTCCAAAATCAAAAGACCTGTTTGTATCTTCTAACGGATTAGATGTTGGTGGCACAAAATAAATATTTAAGCCTAACACCATAGACCTAACCAACATCATTTTACCTGCAATATACGTTGCAGGCAAGCATAACAAGGCAGAAGACTCAGGAGCTAAATCAAAATAGCTACCTGTCGCTAAAGCGCTATTAATCATATGCGCTTTCTTTAAGATAATGGTTTTAGGGGCTCCTGTGGAACCAGAGGTCTTTACTGAAATGGTTGAAGATTCATCTATCCAATCTAATAGAAATTCACCTATATGCTTTTCAAACTCCTCACCTTCTTTAATAAGGCTATAGCTAATTTCAAAAAGATCTTCACCAGACGTTAACCGACCGTTTACTCGAAAAGCATGATGCGGGTTATAACTAGTCATCAGTTTTACTTTCAATCAAAAAAAACTCTTCTCTAGACAGTACTTTTCCAAAAAGTTTGTTGTTCCAATTTGACCAACCGTACTTTTTAGAAAACAAGAATAATAAAATAGGAAAAATTATAAAAACCGGAACCAAAACGTCATAGCCCAAAACAGGATCAGAAACATCTCTATAAATTGAATTTGTCTGAAAGGCTGTCCAATCTGCAGTTAGTAACAAAGCACTGATTAAATTATTAGCCGCGTGAAAACCTAATGCCAATTCCAATCCATCATCCATAAGGGTTATTATTCCTAAGAAAAAACCTGTACCTATATAATAGATCATTATACCGTACCCTAACTTTTCAACTTCTGGGTTACCTAAATGCATTAATCCAAATAAAACAGAGGTTACAACTAAAGACACCCATCGATTCTTTACAGCAAGCCCTATACCTTGCATCATATGACCTCTAAACAGATACTCTTCAAAACTTGTTTGTAAAGGAATAAGCAAAACACCTATTAATGCTAAATACAAGAAGGGTTTCAATTTAAAATTAAATTCATAATCCTCTGGAGACAAATAAATACCTACCATAGTTAATACTACCGTAAGTAAACCCCATACCGCAAAGGCAAAACCTACCCTTTTCCAATCTATTTTTTTTCTAGCTGTTGTCAAAGAAGTAATACTTTGCGCATGCACCAATTTAGACCAACCTAACACCAACAACAACCCTAAAGCCAATGGTGCCAATAAAATAATTAAGACCAAATTAGACCCTAATTTATCAATCATTCCAGCCATACTATCCTCTACACTAACAGGCGAGAACACTATAGCTATATAATTCATAACCATTAAACCAATAAAGCATCCAGGAATTATCAAATATTTCCATAAACCGATATCTCCTTTATACCCCTGTTCTATATACATAAACTTTCAATTAAATTTGTATTCCATTTTTTAGAGATGTTATAAAACAAGCCTCCATTATCTACTTCTAACGGACTATCTATATTATTTGTAAATAAAGATCCAGTGCCCAAACCTTGTGGCATTTTATTATTTAAAGTTGCCGTCCATTGAGCAATAGCATTTAAACCAATATTACTTTCTAACGCACTTGTTACCCACCAACCTAAGTTATTCTTTTTGGCAATAGAAATCCATTCATTACTACCTGAAAATCCACCTACCAAACTTGGTTTTAAAATAATATACTGTGGGTTTATAGTTTGTAGTAACTCTTGCTTTTTTGTTACATTTACCACACCAATTAATTCTTCATCCAAAGCTATTGGTAAAGGTGTAGTTTTGCACAACTTTTGCATTTCTTCCCATTGCCCTTGTTTAATAGGTTGTTCAATAGAATGTAAATGCAGTTTTGATAAAATCTTCAACTTAGATAAAGCCTCTTTCGGAGAGAATGCTCCGTTAGCATCAACTCTTAATTCAATATCTTCTCTTGAATAGCGTTCTCTAATCGATTTTAACAAGGCAATTTCTGTATTGAAATCTATTGCACCAATTTTCATTTTAATACAAGAGAAACCAAGTTCAAGTTTTTCCTCTATTTGTTGATGCATAAACTCCTGATCACCCATCCAAACTAAACCATTGATTGAAATTGGCGTTTGATTATTTAAAAATGTAGAATTAAAAAGTTGAAAAGGATTTGTAGACCGTAAGGACAAGAAAGCCTGTTCCAAACCAAATTGTATACTAGGAAAATGAATTAATTGTTTTAACAATTCGGTTTCTCCTAAATGAATATTCTCAGTAACCCAAGTACACTTTTCCTCATAACCAGGTACATCATCAAAACTAAGACCTCTAAAAAGTCCACATTCACCAATACCCCATTTTCCTTTTTCTTCTAAAAACAAGAACCATGTTTCTTTAGTTCGTAGAATTCCTCTAGAAGTTCCACTAGGGTTTTTAAAATTTAAAAGATACTTTTTAAATGTTGCCTTCATATTATCATTCAAATTTAACTATATTTTGAGTTTAAATACGACAGAATGGGTAGCATAAACAATAAGGTAGTTTGGATAACAGGGGCTTCTTCGGGAATTGGGGAAGCATTGGCATATCAATTAAACGAGCTTGGCGCTAAAGTTATACTCTCCGCAAGAAGGGAAGCTGTACTTTTAGAAGTTAAAAATAAATGTAAGTTTCCTCATAATGTTTCTATTCTACCTTTAGATTTAACTGATTTTGATTCTTTAGAAACCATTACCCAAAAGGCTTTTAAAATTTATGATAATATTGATATTTTAATCAATAACGGCGGATTAAGTCAGCGTTCACTTATAGTTGACACAAAATTTGAAGTCTACCAACAGATGATAGACGTTAATTATCTTGGCACTATAAAACTCACAAAACATGTACTACCCTTTTTTATGGCTCAAAAAAGCGGTCATTTCGTTACTATAACTAGTTTAATGGGTAAATTTTCATCTCCCTATCGTTCAGGCTACTGTGGTGCAAAACATGCGTTACATGGTTTCTTTGACGCTTTACGAATGGAGCACGAAAAAGACAATATAAATGTTTCCATAATTTGCCCAGGATTTATACAAACCAATGTGGCTAAAAATGCATTAACAGGTGATGGCTCCGCTTTACAAAAAGAAGACAATGCCACAGAAAACGGAATGCCGGTTAATGAATGTGCACAAAAAATAATCTCTGCAATTAAACAAAAACGATTTGAAACTTACATAGGCGGAAAAGAAAAATTTGGTATTTACCTTAAAAGATTCTTCCCTAAAATTTTACATAAAGTGGTTATGAAAAGTAAGGTTCGTTAGATTTATTTAAAATTAAACCAAAAACGCACACCTTCTTGGGTTTTATCAGTGTTCAATGAAGTCTGAAGCTGATTTGCCAGTCTACTCATTAAACGTATTCCCATTGAGGAACTCGCTCTTTCTTCTGAATCTTCAGGTAAGCCTATACCATTATCCGTATATTCAAAGAAACCTTCTTGACCTGCTATTTTACGTAAATGAATATATATTTTACCATCACTATCATCAATAGGAAATGCATATTTAAATGAATTGGAAACCAACTCGTTTAATATAAGTCCGAATGGAATCGCCCTGTCAATATCCAACTCCACACCTTCGGCATCAATAGTGATATTAATATTATGTCCGCCTTTTTTATAAACAGACTGAATACTATTAATTAAACTTTCAATATAGCCTTGCATTTCAATTACAGACAAATCATCATTTTGATACAATTTCTGGTGTATTAAAGCCATAGCCTTCACCCTACTTTTACCCTCTTCTAACGCAGCAATAGCAGCTTTACTTCTAGTGTTTTTAGTTTGTAGGCTTAATAAACTAGATACCATTTGAAGGTTATTTTTAACCCTATGATGTATTTCTTTAAGTAATGAATCTTTCTCTACTAATGAATTTTCAATAATAAACTTCTGCTCGGCAATTAAACGTTGGTTTTTGATACTCTTTAAATACGCATACACCAAACCAGCAAAACCAATAAGTGTAAAAATTAAAGACACAAACACCAAGCTGATTTTATCATCTCTTGCCTTTATATCTTTTCTAGATTCTTCTAACTGAGCTTTTTGTTGATCTACCATTTTTCTAGAGTTCTCTAAATCTTGTGCAACAACAGAAGTTAATTGTTGATTTTTGATATTAGACGCCAAGGCATCAATAGAATCTCTAATTCTTATATTCTTCTTAAGGTAGACCGTAGAGTTTTTGAAATCACCAGTTTTAAAGTAATAATCTGCATATATTCGATTACGCTTTAAAATATTATCTGACTTTATTGGATTAAGATTATCACTCAAATAATCTGTTGCTTTTGCATAATCATCTAATTTCAAATAACATTCTGCAAGAGCAAGCGTATTTTCTATAATATCTGACGAAAACTTACTCTTATTATATTTTTTAATGATTTCTCTACTTTCCTCTAAAAACGGAATAGCTTTTTCGTATTCACCTAATTGAACATGACTTTTTCCAATGTTACCTATTATCAGTCCGTTTAGAATTCTTCCGTTAGCAATTTCTTTATCAGAATGCTCATTAGTGACATCACTTAAAAAAACCTTTATTAAGCCTTCTGCTTTTTTATAATAACTTAATGCCGTAGCTGTAGACTTATCTAATCTAAGATAATCACCAATAGTATTATTATAAATAGACTGACCATAGTAATCATTGTCTTTAAGTACTTTCTTTTCTTCGGTCATGTAATCGCGCATAGCCTTTCTATACTGACCTAAACTTGCATAAATATCATAAAAAGCTACATTATCAGTGAAACCTAATTCACGCTTAACCCTTCTAATCTCTATTTGCTTGTCGTACAACTCCAACCTTTCATAATTGCTATCTAATATGCCAAGAATTGTCTTTTTTGATTCTACATCTAACTTTAATAAATCTTCATAAAGTGGTCTTGCTATAGCTAAACTCTTCTCGTAGTTACCCAAATCATAATAAATTTGAGATTCTATAAGTTGGTAATTACGAATAGATATGGAATCCTTTGTTTTTTCAGAACTGTTCAAATAAACTTTTACAGTATCTAACCAATCATACGGAGAATTCTGGTTATAACGATTAGGGGTATTAAAAAAGAAAAAAGAACGTAGTTCTCCGTTCTCTAAATCTTGAAACTGCTTGTAGTAATCCTCATTTTGAGTTTCAACATAATCTTGTGCAAAAGCAAGGCACGTAAATACACTTAATAACAAAGTGCATTTTAATCTCAAAATAATTTGTTTTTTCATATCTCAATAAAAACAGAATCAAACTTAAAACTTATAGTCGATTCTATTAAATTTTTGTTGTGAGCCTTCATTAATTGATTCTCAAATAACCTAAAGCTCAAAAAGCGTGTTCTACGTACTTTTCAATAATTCTTCAACAACTGCAGTGAATTTAGTTCTAAAAACAACTTCTAAAGAAAAAGAACTGCAATATCTTATATCTCAAAATTATAAATAACACAAAGTTCTTGAGATTAATTGTTGTGTAACCCCTAATTATTGTTGTGAAATGTATTCTAACCTCAAAATAGTGTAATTCACCTTTAAAAATACACACTTAAACGATTAATAAATGTATTTCATCTGGGTTAAATCCAAAAAAAAACACCTTAAAATAAGGTGTTTTTTCAATTTCATAATTCGGAT
>NZ_JBDVOT010000023.1:0-7347 GCF_039968975.1 Maribacter sp.
AAATTTTCACTATTTAAAAATCGGTCTACCTTGTCAAAAGAACTGTTGGTGCCCTGGTAAAAAGAAGTATGGTAACCGTTGTTTTTGAGTACACTGAACATGGTCAATTTATTTGGGTATTCATCCAACTCCATGAATCCACTTTTACCAAAAGGCAAAGAACCTAACAATGACGGTAACACTCCAAAAGTTCTACCTGTATTGCTCAAGAAATTTTCCCAGTATAATGATTTGGTCGTAAGGGAATCTAAATATGGCGTAAATCCGCCATATTCGGCTCCTTCTCCCACAAAATCCCTACCCAAACCTTCAACCATTACAAAAACAATGTTCGGTTTTTCTTCAGTTAGCTCAAAATATTCGCCCAGTACATTTTTAATATTGGCACCTTGTACTAAAGGATATTCTTCTGTGGATGTATATGAATTATCTTCGGTACTTGTATTATAAACATTGACAGCCAAGTATTGTACTTTATTCTGATTAATAGGTTTACCATCTGTAAATAAAGAAGCTACAAATAGACTAAACAGTACAATGGTAAACGGATACATTTTACTAATTCTATGATAAAACTTAGAAGTAATCCTATAAAGTCCTAAAAAGAGACCTATTAAAGTAATTGAAGCGATAAGCAGATAAATTGAAATCATGAAACCACCAGAATTAGCCAAGGTAATTTGCATATCGGCGTAGCTATACCCTAAAATATCCGACCCTAAAGGAACTAAGGTAATACAGTAATAAGCTGTAAGAACAGCTTCAATAATCAAGACTAAACTTAGCAGTCCAAATACCAGATTAAAGCCATATTTAGGGCGTAAATTTTCCCAGAAATTGAAAGGAAAAACCATGACAATACCTATTAATGCGGTAAAGCCTATTTGGTGTACAATAGCTTTTAAAAAACTTATGGAAAAAATAGTATCAATAACACCTTTATAGTACAGCATGCCATATTGAAAAAGCGTAAGCACGAACAAACATCCAAAAAAGGATATCATAAGCCGCGTATACTGCTTTAAAGAATATCTATCTATACTACTTGTGTTCATTTTTATTAGGATGCTTTTGCAAAACCTTTTCTAACTTGGGATCCCCAACCAGATTTTATCTTGAATAATTTTTTATAGTTACCCCTAACCGCAGCATATACAACAATAGGGTGAAAAATGAATGGCTCTAAAATTGCCAAGCCCATTAATATTAAAATGTCTTTTGTTTTTCTGTACTGATTATATGAATACACATCCCACAGAATGGCATAGAAAGAAATCATGATAGAAAAAAGAAATATGGCCAGCGTAATCATGAGAAAGAATTCCCAGTTAAGAATACCTAAATAAGCAAATAATAAAATGGTAAAAAAGCCAAAAAACTCTAATAACGGGGAAAGCCATTCATAGAAAAACCAATACGGATAACTCAATAAGCCCAATCTACCATACTTAGAATTGAACAACATGTCTTTATGCTTAAACAATGTCTCTAGATTACCACGAGCCCAACGATCTCTTTGGTTCACTAAAATATTAAGGTCTTCAGGTACTTCTGTCCAACACAGCGGATCTGGAATATATTCAATGGTATATGGTTCTTTTCTATCATGCATATAACGACGCATCTTAAAAACAATTTCCATATCCTCACCAACGGTATTAGTATCGTAACCACCAACTGCCAATGCTATTTCACGTTCAAAAAAACCGAATGCACCAGAAATGATAAGTAAACTATCTATTCTACCCCAAGCCATTCTACCTAAAATAAAAGAACGGGTATATTCTAATAATTGAAATCTTGCCAACCAATTTGTAGGCAACCTAATTTCTTCTAATTGACCACCTTGAATAACACAAGAATTAGCTACACGTATAACACCGCCAACAGCGATAACCCTTTTCTGAGAACGTTGAAAAAATGATTTTACCACATGTAACAAAGCATCTGGTTGCAAAAGGCAATCAACATCTATACAACCAACATATTTACTCGTGGATAATGAAACACCTGCATTTAGAGCATCAGACTTACCACCGTTCATTTTATCGATTACGGTTAGTTTTTCAAAAGCTCTGTTCTTAGATTTATAGATACCACGAACTGGTTTAGATTTCCAATCTGGGTCCATTTCTATATTAATTTTCTCTAAGTCATACGAGTCTATAAGTTTCTGTAAAGTGTCATCTTTACTACCATCATTAACCACCATTACATCATAATTGACATATTGTAATGATAGTAAGGAGCGAATGTTTTCTACAATTGTCAACCCTTCATTATAGGCAGGTGCAATTATAGTTATTGTTGGAGCTAATGGAGAAGCCATTATTTTGGAAATATCTGTAAAGCTGTTCTTATTTCTATAATGAAGCGAATTTCTTGTAGAGAAATATGCCATTAAAGAAAACAGGATAAACAGAATTATGGTAAATACAAAGAATACAAAATTGATGTATTCAAGTACCACACCAAATAGCTCACTATCCATTTAACTTATTGTATAAAGAATTGGACATGGAACATAACTGATCAAACAACGTAAGACGATTTTCATCGGAATCACTACCTCTTTGTTGTGCAGGTTTTTTTGAGTCTAATTCAAAATGTAGATTGAATATAGAATCTTCTTCTAATAAAGAAACAGCTGATTCAATATTGGAAGGAATTTGAGACTTTAAATGTTTTAAGACTACTGTAGCTTTTTCGAAAAGGGACTTTGATTCAGTTTCTAATACACTTTCTAGCAAAAGAATTTCTTTCTCTCCACCTACCATCATAATTTCATCTAACAGCAGATGTCTTGTTTCTTTATCCGCTTTATGGTATACTTCAGTAAAAACACTAGTAGAAAGATTGTTGTCATTTGAAAACAAGTCGTTTGGACGTGGTGATTGATAAGAGAATTTTTGAATTAATTCATTAGCTCTATCAATGACTATATCAGAATTGTTTTCTTCAATAATTTGGTAGAGCAGTATTAGTTCTCTACAATCTCCAAGTTCTGATATGTTTTCTAACAAAACCATGTCATCAAGGTCTTTTTTACGCATAAAATTTGGAGAAAAAGAGACATCATCATTTTCAAATGAGATTATTGCTTCTTCCTTATCCGCATCTTTTATAACAACTTCATTTTGCTCATCTTCATTTTCATTTATGAAAGACCAATCAATTTCATTAATCGTCATTTTTGTAACATGATCAGTATTCAAGACAGATTTTTCTATCTGCTCTTCTTGGACAGCAGCATCGTTTAAAATAAATAATGACTCAAAATCTTCTTGTTCAAAAGCCAAATTTTCTTCCTGAACTAGGTTTTTGTCTACTACCATTGGAAGAAAATGAAAAGTAAGATCTTTTTCCATTTGCTCTTCATTTGCTATTTCAGCCATTGGTTCATTTTTATCTGAAATTTCTGTTATTGTTTCTTCTGCGTTTTCCTCTATTATTTCGTCGTTATTTATGTTGAGCAAAAAGCTTAAATCGATATCATTTATTGAATTCACTTTTTCAATTTCAGTTGACTGTAGGTCAGCTTCTAATTCATTTTCAACCAAAAGAACTTCTTCTTCTTCTTCTTTTTCAAACTCGTCTTCAGGTGTTATCTCTACAATCAACTCTTCTTTTATAATATCTTCAACTTGATCAATCAAAATCTTATCCTGATCAGTAGATAACATTTCGTGTACATTTGCTATAACTTCAGTATCGATATCAATTTCTATTTCAGTGGAAATTTCATTAATAACCTCATGTAAAGGAATTTCTTCAAGAACGTTTACTTCTTCCTTTTCCGCTTCTTGAGTTAAATCATCTAGCTTAACGTCAAAAAAGTCTAATGTTGCTATATTCTTGGTTGGTAATATTCTTTCTGGGTCTATTCTATTTAATGTACCAATGACTTTACCCTTAATATTAAAATTACGTTCAGTTAGTTGTAAGTTTTCTAAAAAAGAAACTTCATCTGTTGTCCCCAACTCACCTATAGCGTCTAATATGGCAATTTTAATATCATGACTTGCTTTAGGGTACACTAATTTTAATGTTTGCAACGCATTTACAAAGTGGAAATCTTTAATACACTCTATAGCTTCTGCCTGAATATCTCTTTTCTTATGTTTTAAAAGTGTAATGATAGATTTCTCTGCTTCATTTTGACTATAATATTTTATTAAACGTAATGAGAATAATACAACATGGGTATTTGAAGATGTTAACCACAATCCAAATTGTGGTGGCGTATAATTTGGTTTATGCCTCAGTACATCCAATAATTTAAGCTGTTGCCATTCTGCAATTTTATACTTTGTATTATCAAGAAAATATTTAATTCCTTCTTCCTTTAGATTAACCACTGCAATTTCAGCCTGCTTACGAATGGTACTTTGCCTATGGTTTATAAATTTTATGATTAATCCGTATGAATCTTCTACTTCCATAGTGGTCAATTCCAAAATTCCGCTAGAAACAACTTGCCATTTACTACTTCTTAGTTTTGCATAGGCATCATGATGTAATCCTAAATCCTTATATAATTTTATAAGTACTGCCTGTGAATTTCCTGATAAATCTTTTCGTAAGTCAAGTAATATTTCTGTAAGTACATCTCGATCAAAATTATTCTTGATCAATTCTCTAATCTCTACTTTTAAATTTAGATAATTCATCTTTTCCTCCTTTGTATTTGAATCTTCATAGAATAAAAATTCATTGATCATTGGGGAAAACTCTACCTTTTTGTCCTTAGTTCGATTATTTTTAGAAGTGATTTTGTTTCTTATAAAAAAAACACCAACAAAGTAAATTACTGCCAACACAAAAAATAATATAGTCAACCACCACAGATATTCTAAATTGAATTCTGGTGCGGTAATCAGCGATATTTTAATTTGATTTGGGGGAATCAATTAATTATAAACTTTAATTTACTTATTTATTTCTCTTGCAATACGTACTAACAATTCAGTTGGACTTACTGGTTTAGTAATGAAATCATTTGCTCCCAGTTCAAAAGCAGTTAAAACATTCTGCTCATTACCAGCCGAAGAAATAATAATTATGGGAGTATTAGATTTAAGGTCATTACGTACGTAGTCAATAAGCTCAATACCAGAACAATAAGGCATCATAATATCACTTACAATAATATCTGGCATATTACTTTTTAAATACTCTTTTACCTCTTTTCCGTTGGGTGAGTGATGTACTGAATAGCCACCTTTTTTCAACCTAAAATTTAATAAAGAGGCTAAAAGTTGGTCATCATCCGCTAATAGTACACGTTTACTCATATTACTTCTTATTCATTAATTCTAGACTTCTATTTAAATTTTCTTCCAATAATGGATAATCATTTAAGAAAGCCATGTATAATTCTTTTACTTTTTCTGGTTGATTGGTTTTGCAGCTTTTTTCTAAGTCAACAATCAGTTTTCGCATACCATCAGCTTTAATCATGGCAAAACCAGCTTTTAGTTTATGAGCAGATAAGGCGATTTCTTTTAAGTCTTGAGTTTTTAAATGAATTTTCACATTACCTATAAATTCGATAACATTAAGTTTAAACAATTTCACTAACTCCTTAAGCATATCAATCTCTCCAAAACAGTCTTTCAACAAATGTTGAAGATCAACAACCGTAGTTTCTTTAGGTTCTATCATAGGTTTTTGTAGTATTAATGAGAAATCTATCTGTTCTTTTATATTCTCTTTATTATTAAAAATGATGTTTAGCAAATCATCCAACGTATATGGTTTTAATAGAAAATCATTGATTCCAATTTCTTTACAGTCTTTGCTGTCTTGTTCTGTGAAATCAGCACTAAAAGCAATAATAGGCACTGAATTCACTTTTTTGTTTTTATGATTTCTAATGGCTTTGGATACTTCAAATCCATTTTGACCAGGCATCTTTAAATCCATCAGAATTAGGTCAATTTTTCTAGAAGACAACAAATACAAGCCTTTATCCAAATCAATATTAGCATGAACGGTACAGCCCCACTGGGTCAGCTGCTCAACAATTAAGTGCTCGTTCATTTTATTATCTTCAAATACCAATATTTCAGTACCTGCCAATAATTTGCCGTCTTTATTAGTAGTAGCTTTTTTTAATTTCTTAATAGGTTTTTTAGCAGTGGCACCAATCATATAAGGCATTCTAAAACGAACTGTAGTACCTCTATTGATAATACTATCAATTTCTATTTCACCGTTCAGTTGATCTACAATTTCTTTAGTAATCGTTAACCCAAGTCCGGTACCACCATACTTTTTAGCAGTATCATCTTCTGCCTGCGTATAAGAATTGAAAATGAAGTCAATTTTTTCTTGAGATATACCAATACCAGTATCGGCAACAGAAAATTCAATCAGAAAATCATTGTTTTTACTTTGTTTTGTAAAAACTTCTAATTTTATATACCCTCTTTCAACAAACTTTACAGAGTTTCCTAAAAGGTTTAACAATATTTGAGACAATTTAGATGGATCACCTTTAACAATCTTGGGTACATTTTCATCTATATCAATTAACAATTCTATTTCACGATCTACTATTAATGTTTCGCATAAAAACATAACATCTTTAAGTAAACTATGTAAATTGAAGTCAACCGACTCAAAATTATTATTTCCTGTAGAGATTTTAGAATATTCTAAAACTTCATTGATAAGTTTTAAAAGTGTATTAGATGCAAACTGTATGGCATCTACTTTTTTATGCTGACCCTGAGTAAGCTTTTCCTCTTTTAAAAGATTGGCAAAACCTATAATACTATTTAACGGGGTACGTATTTCATGGCTAATATGAGCTATAAATTGTTTATCAGAAACCTCATTTTTGGTTGTTGTAACTGTCTCAATATTCTTAGGTGCAATTTGTACAGGTTTTGGAGTATAAATATGTTTTTCTAAAGTAGATCTAAATGTATTAAAAGTGTCTTTTAACTCTTTAGCATCGCTGGCATTTAATTCTTCAAAAGAGAACTCTCCTACTGTTCTTTCTAGTTGAGTTAATTGACCAAGTAAATCTTTAGATTTTGAGATTGCCATAAATTAAGTATTCGGTATTTTAAATAGGTTGTTTTTTATAATTACCTAAAAATGCATCAATACAGTTGGGTGAACAATAAAAAGTTCTCAAAGGGTGGTAATTTGTTGTGAATACACTTAAATTGTAGGTCTAAACTTACTCTATGAAACAGCTTATCTATTTTTTGTGTTTTACAACCTTAATTTCTTGCGGAGAAAAAAAAGAGAAAATTGAAGAAACTACCTTAGAAAAAGCACATCGTATTCACGATGATGTGACTACCATTGATACCCATAACGATATCAATATCA
>NZ_JBDVOT010000024.1:0-50480 GCF_039968975.1 Maribacter sp.
AGTTATTGGAGTCTCAAAATTCAGAAATAGAAGAGCAAATTTAATCTACGCCAATAACACTACTACGTCGTTCAAAAAGTAGATTGTCTACCCACTTGCCATGTAATTTTCCAATACGCTCTCGTTTACCTATCATTCTAAACCCTGTAGCTTGGTGGACTTTTATACTGCCATAGTTTGTGGGGAATACGCCGGACTGTAGCGTCCAGATGCCTTCTTGTTCGCTAGTGGCAATCACATGTTCCAATAATAATTTGCCCAAACCTTTGCCTCTGCTATTTGAAGAGATATAGACACTTATTTCTGCGACACCACCATATACACATCTATTAGAAACAGGAGATAGTGCAACCCAACCTAAAATATCATCCTTATTTTCTGCAACGAAACGGCAAGTGCTCATATGTGCCGAATTCCAAGTTTCATACGTTGGTACGTTTGTTTCAAAAGTGGCAATGCCGGTTGCTATACCTTCTTGATAAATTTTGGCAACAGACTCCCAGTCAGTCGACAGCATGGTTCTAATTGTTATATCATTCATAGTACATTCTATTAGCAACAGTTACTTTTAGTGGTGTTAAAGAAAGAATTCAATAGGTCTTGTATTAATGCCCATTTTTCTAAATTAATACAATAGCATACTTTTTTACCTTCTATTTCACCTCTAATTAAATCTATACTCTTTAGTTCTTTTAAATGCTGTGAAATAGTAGGCTGAGCCAAACCTATTTCATCGACGATATCATTGCATATACAAGCAGATTGCTGACTTATGTATTGTAATATGGCAATACGGGCAGGGTTGGACAGTACTTTGAAAATGACTGCGAGCTCATTCTGCTCTGTATTGAATATTTGCGTTTTGGTTATTCCCATTTCAAATTTATATATTGCTATATTGCGATGATAAATAATATAAAAAAAGCCAGATGAAATTTCAACTGGCTTAAGTGATTTAGAACCAAGGTTTTTTACCTACTTGGTACGTATTGTAAAATTCTTCATCTGATTTTGTTAGGTATATGATACCTTCTATTAATCCTACTATTGCAGTAGCCGTTAATATGAAGCCTCCAATTACGAAGCAGACAGTAATATAGCCTATTGCAGTAGCTCCTAATAAAATAAACCCTTCTTTTTGATAACCTAGTAAGAATTTATGAACTCCTAAAGAACCAAGAATAATAGCTAAAATTCCAACTAAAACCTTTTTGTTTTCACCTCCAGCTCCACTGAAAGCTTCTCTTGCCCCTGCTGTAAATTCATCTGCGGTTTTTTTAGCTCCATCGCTAAATTCTTTTGCAGATTCTTCTGCCTTATCTCCGAAATCTTTGTTTTCTTCTGACATTTTAATTGTTGTTTGGTGATTATTTATGAGGGATAAATGTAGCGATTATTTTAACATCATAAAAACGCTTTATCTATTGGTTCCCAAAGTTCTAGCTTATTTCCGTCGGGATCTAAAATCCAACCAAATTTTCCGTATTCAAATTCTTGAATCTCACCGACGACAGTTACTCCTTCTTTTTTTAGCACTTTCAATAGTTCAACAAGATTTTCAACCCTAAAATTCATCATAAAACTAGATAGACTTGGTTTGAAATATTCTGTGTCTTCATTCATAGGGCTCCACTGTGTTGAGCAGTCGTTGCCTTCTTTGTCTTTCCACCAAAAAGTACAACCGTATTGGTCAGTGTTTAATCCTAAATGCTTGTTATACCAATTTTTAGAATGATTTGGGTCTTTTGTTTTAAAAAAGAATCCGCCTAAGCCTGTAACTCTGTTTTTCATAACTGTCTATTTTTTGATGTTATTCTCGTAAAAAGCAATCCACTGTAGGGGAGTCATTTTGGTGCATAGTTCTGCAATTAGTTTGAAAGGGATATCATCCATACTTTTAAATCGAACACAACTTTTGCCCATATCTAGTTTGCGTTTGCAATGTTTAGGGTATTCGCTCTTAAACCAGTTCATTAAAGTAATATCAGCATATATGCCAGAGTGATACAAGGCGATAAAATTCTTTTGTGAACCCAAATTAATAAAGGGTAACGGTAGTTCTGAATTAACATGATAACCTGCCGCATATATAGAATGTGGTACAACATAGCCCAACATGCCATAACTTAATTGCTCTTGAAAACCTTTGGGTAAATTCTTTAAAATAATACCTCTTAGTTTCTCAATTACCACTTTGCGTTCTGGTGGTAATTGGGCAATATAGTCATCTGGTGATCGGGCTTCGTATTTCATATCACTCTAAAAATTCAGCTTTTACTTTATCTACTACTGTTTGGGCTAGTTTTATTTTACTTTCTACCGTCCAACCTGCTACGTGTGGTGATAGAATTACTTGATCTGAGTTAATTAGATATTGAAATGCTTCGGGCAAATTGTCATCGGTAAACATGTTTTCAAAAGAAGCCTTTTCATATTCCAATACATCTAAACCGGCACCAAGTACCTTGCCCGATTTTAAGGCGTTGACCAAATCTGTGGTAACTATACATTTGCCTCTAGCAGTATTGATGATCCAAATAGGATTATTGAATTTTTCTAAAAATTCAGCATCTACCATACCTATGGTCAATTCTGTTTGTGGTACATGTAGACTTATAACATCAGCTCTATTTTGAAATTCCATAATACCTACTTGGCGTGCATTTTCATCTTCTACACCACCTTGAATATCATAACAAATAACCTCTTCTACATCAAAACCCTGTAATTTTTTAGCAAAGGCTTTGCCCATATTTCCATAGCCTATAATACCTACAACTTTGCCCTCTAATTCAATACCACGGTTGCCTTCACGGTCCCATTTGCCATTTCTAACTTCTTTGTCTGCGCTGTTCAATTTATTAAACAACGACAGTAACATACCTAAAGCATGTTCACCAACGGCATTGCGATTACCTTCTGGGGCGGCAGCAAGAAAAATACCAAGAGATTTGGCATGTTTTGTATCTATATTTTCGAGTCCGGCACCTAAGCGCCCTATAAATTTCAAATTCTTCGCCTTGTTTAGAAACTGCTCATCTATACTGAACCTACTACGAATAATTAGACCGTCATAGTCGCTAATTTTGGCTTCTATCTGTTCTTTGGTTGAACTATAATCTTCATCGTTCTGAAAACCTAGTTCAGAGAATTGTTCAATGATTAATGGGTGATTTATATCTACGTGTAATACTTTCATTTATGTTTAATTATATTTTGGGGTACTCTGTTTTAGTTTTTTCGTCTTTAATGTTTCCGGTGTGGGAAGTACTTAATTTTTCAAAAAGCATTATCTGTACTTCTTCATCGTTCTTGGTCATAGGACAATGCTCAACACCTTTGGGGACAATGATAATTTCGCCTTGTTGTACCTTTTCTATTCGATCTCTAAACTGCATGTACAAGGTGCCTTTTACTACTTGAAAAAGCTCATCTTCATTGTCATGGGAATGCCAAACAAATTCACCTTTTATCTTAGCCAGTAACACCTGCATATTATCTACAACACCTATTTGGTGTGGATGCCAATAACCATCTACAGCTTCGTATTTTTCTTTAAGATTGATGCTCTTCATGGGTGTGTCTATACTATCCTGAACTTTGAAGGAAAGAAAATTAATATAGTAATATACGGAAAGCCACAGTATTCTAAAAAGAAGACGGGCAGTTTATTATATACCTAAGATTAACTTGGCAATAGAGAAGTAAATTAAAATTCCAAAAATATCATTACTAGTAGTAATGAACGGGCCTGTTGCAATGGCCGGGTCAATACCTCTTTTGTCCAAAAATAATGGAACAAAGGTGCCAATGAAACCGGCAACTACGATAACTGCGATCAATGAAATGGAAATTGCTAAAGAGGTAAGAAAATCTCCTTTCCAAATCCATGTAAAAATCAATAATAGGCATGAAAGAATGAATCCGTTCAATAATGCCAAAAGCATTTCTTTAATTAATCTGCTACTTATACTTCCTCTAATATCATCATTGGCCAAACCCTGAACAATTATGGCGCTAGACTGTACACCAACGTTACCTGCCATTGCGGCTATTAATGGGGTAAATAAAAATAGTACGGTATATTCACGAAACATCTCTTCAAAACCGCCCATAATCAAAGCGGCGCCCGCACCACCAAAAAGACCTAAAATTAACCATGGTAAGCGCGCTTTTGTAAGATCCCAAATACTATCATCAGCTTCTACATCTTGTGATATACCAGCTGCCATTTGGTAATCTCGCTCTGCTTCTTCTTTGATGACATCTACAATATCATCAATAGTAATACGACCAACTAGTCTACCTATTTCATCTACAACAGGTATAGCTTCTAAATCATACTTACTCATGATTCTTGCTACTTCTTCTGGATCTTCATTAACATTGACAGAATCAACATTTTTAATGAAAACGTCTTTTATGTGGGTTTTGGTCGATGTAGTCAATAAATCTTTTAACGATAATCTTCCTTTTAATTTATCTTGGTCATCTACCACGTAAATGGAATGTACACGCGTAACATTTTCTGCCTGAGTACGCATTTCCTTAACGCAAGTAAGCACATTCCAGTTTTCATTGACCTTTACAAGCTCTTTTGCCATAAGACCACCAGCGGAATCATCAGCATATCTTAAAAGGTCAACAATATCTTTTGCGTGTTCTCTGTCTTCAATTTTAGAGATGACGTCTTGTATCTGGTCCTTAGGTAACTCGCCAATTATATCTGCGGCATCATCGGTATCTAGTTCCTCTAATTCGCCAGCAATTTCTTTTGTAGATAGGCTGCTTAATATGGCTTCACGAACATCTTCATCTAACTCGGTAAGAACATCCGAAGTTTTGTCACTGTCCAATAGCTTAATTAGATAGGTAGCTTTATCCTTATCCAATTCATTGATGATTTCAGCAACATCGGCATAGTGCACAGTACTCAACATAGAGTTCAGTTCAGTATCATTGTTTTGTTCAATGAGCTGTTCTATCTCTACTACAAGTTCTTCTGTAAGCTTAAAGGGTGTCATCTGCTATTTTGTTCGTCAATGCTATAAAATCGTCAACCGCCAACTGTTCTGGTCTAAGGCCAAATATAGTGTCTTCTCTGAGATTATCTGATAATGAAAATGTTTTTAAACTGTTACGTAATGTCTTTCTTCTTTGGTTAAAAGCTGTCTTTACTACTCTATACAACAATTGTTCATCGCAAGAAAGCTCAAAGTTAGCTTTACGCGTTAATCTTAAAACGCCGGATTGTACCTTTGGTGGAGGGTCAAAAACATCTGGTTCTACCGTAAAGAGATACTCCGCGTCATAGAATGCTTGTACTAGAACCGAAAGTATGCCATATGCCTTGCTACCTTCTGATGAGCAAATACGTTGCGCCACTTCTTTTTGAAACATACCCGAGAATTCAGGAATTTGATTTCTAAGCTCCAACATTTTAAAAACAATCTGTGTAGATATATTGTATGGAAAGTTGCCAGTAATGCCAAATTGCTCATCACCGAACAAAGTAGAAATATCAAAGTTTAGAAAATCAGCTTCAATAACTTTAAAAGAGCCTTCGCCCTCAAATGCTTTTGGGTGTTCTAGAGGGAAGGTTTCGTTTAGGTAGGTTATAGACTCTGTATCTAGGTCCATAGCCACCAAATTGCTATTGTTTAGCAAAAGGTATTTGGTCAAAACTCCCGTACCCGGACCAATTTCTATTACATTCTTATATCCTTTTTGTAATAAGGTTTCGGCAATTTTTCTTGCTATGTCCTCATCTTTTAGAAAATGTTGACCTAAATGTTTTTTAGCTTTTACAGGACCTTTTTCATGATGCTTTTTATGCGCATACTTATCACCTTTGTTCTTCTTTCTTTTTGTTCCCATACATCTTTTTTAACGACACCTTATTTTGCAATATAGGCCCAAGCATTTTTTCCGGACACCAATTGGATCTGAATTCTTTCATAAGCTTCCCCCTCATACTTATCAGCTTTTTGTAACTCTTGATGCGTAAGGGTATATACTTGACCTTTAATAGCATCTTCTTTTGACCCGGTATGTTGTAATGTAGGGTAGAGGTCTGCTACTTTGTTATCAGATATGGTATACAAAGGTAATTCGTCTTCAAAACCATTTAAAGGTCTGGCGAATACCCCAAGTTGTACATCTCTTTCTTGTAAAGTACCGTAGGTGAATAAAAAGTGGGTAGCCGCAGCTCTTTGTACAAAAAACTCATCTACAACTTCTAATTCAGTTTTAAAGGAAACCAACTGACCTGCAAATTTCTTTTGAATACTTTCTATCAATGCCGGGGCATCTTCTTTGTAATATCTTTCTAATGTGGCTTTGTCCGGTACGGTATATTGAACAGAGTATGTGAACCCTCCCATATCTTCTTCAACCAATACTTTGGTGAATTTTGCGCTTAAGAATTTACCTGTTGAAAGTACTTGCGGTATATGGCTTTCTTTCATCCATTGCAACCAAGCATCATGGGCAGATTCTTCTATATTGGTGGTAACGTTATAAATATACATGCGTTATATCTAGTTCTATTTGAATTGCAAAGTTAGTTCAACTAGGTCTTATAACGAATTGGATAACGTGCGATTTTAATTTATGGCGTCTCCTCTTAAAATTCTAAAGTTTTTTCTTGCTTCAGGAAAGTAGTAACTGTCTTGATAATTGTAGATAATTTTCTCGTACTGCTCTTTTGCTTTAGTAGAATCGTTGAATTCTTTTCGGTAAAGTTCTCCCAGTGCATAATACGCATCATCGGCAAGAATACCATTACCATAAAACGTGATGATCTTTTGATAGTTTAATTGGGCATCTTCGTATTTCTTTTGCCTTTCATATAGCTGTGCTTGTTTTAAAAGCGCCTCGTCTTCAATTTTTTCTCCCTTATGGTTTTCTAAAATATCGCTTAACGCAGTAATGGCTTCATCGGTTTTGTTTTGGTAGGCTAAAAAGTCTGCCCTTGCAAATTTTTTTAAGGCGGTTTGCGTAGAATCTTCTAGCGAATTATCCGATATCAGCAAGCTTAGCTGCATGGCATCGTTTGCAATTAATTGAGAAGTAGAGCTTCGTAATACTTTTAATTGTGTTAAGGCCCAGTCAAAATCTCCTTTGTAGAAACTTGTTTGCGCCACCTTAAAACGGGCATCTTGACCTAATACATCGTTCTTTAATTTCGATTGTATCTGTGAGAAATAGATGAGTGCTTCGTTAAATTTTTTATCATACACCAAAATATCGCCCAGTGCCAATTTTAAAAATGCGGTACCTCTATCGCTTAAAGGTAGTTCTAGACTATTTTTTAATAATTCCTCTGCAGGTGCTGGGTCATTCTTTTTAAAGGTTAGAAAATTTGCGTAGGCTACTTGTAATTGAAGTGATTGTGATTTGTACCCATAAACATCTACAAGTGCATCGTACTTTTTTTGAATAGCATCTAACTGTCCGTTTGTAGCATTTATTAAATCAATATCAATAAGGCTTAGCTCAGCATCTAGTATGGTTATTTTGTTACTGGTATTTTCAATGATATAACTAAAGATATCTTTGGCTGCCTCATATTCTTCGTTGTCTAATGCATCTTTACCTAAATTTTCTAATCTAGTGGTTGAACTGCCGTTCATGCGTTTATAAATGGCTTTTTCCTGTCTAAATGCGCTGCTGTACTGTTTCTGTTGAATAAAAAGCCAACTTAAAAGTTCGTTTAAAAGTATATCAGGATTTTTCTGAGCACGCTCTAAAAGTACTTTTTTGAAAAGGATGTTATTTTTATTCTCGGCATCTTCAGAAATGAAATCGTCTATGCTTCTTAGAATGTTAGATTTAGATGTTTTGCCATCAATAACAAGGTTTAAGTATGAATTGTACATGGCTTCAACATTACCCTGCTCACCGTAAATTCTTGCCATCTGGAAATTGAAGTTTAGTGCGGGATTCAATTCCATCGAATTTTTAAATGCCTTTATGGCTAGGTCTAAAAGGTTATATTTTTGAAATTGTAGCCCTAAAGCATATCCGTAATTGGGGTTTTTTGAGATGACGTCCAGTGCCTTATCATAATAGGTCTGTGCCATTTTCTCATTCTCCTGAAGCGTATAATTATAGCCCAGGTCAATTAATAGCGTAGGATATGGATTGCGGTCTTTTAGACGTTCGTTCAAAAATTCTTCTGCAACTTTATAGCGTTGTAATTGCTGGTAACAGGCAACCAAGTCTTGGGCATACTCAGTTCTTCTGGGATTTTTTTTAACTAATTTTTCATAGAAAACTACAGCTTTTTCAAAATCACCATCAGCAAAATATTGCTTTGCCAAAAAATCATCTTGGGCAAAGGCGAATGTAGATAACGTAATATATGCAAAAATAAAAATGATGAACCGCATATTCAAAGATACATAGAATGCTGTAAGATGTTGTTAATGCTTTGACAACATAAACAGTAGATACTAGTGAGATACTACTTTTAAACCAATAATAGAACCTATTAATGTGGTGATAAAAAGAATACGTAAAAACGTTGCCGGTTCTTTAAAGATAAATATGCCTACCGCTCCAATACCTGTCCAAACGGCATAAGCTGTGCCAATGGGCAAGGTTAGTGCTGTTTTTGCTCATCTTTTAAGTGAAAAATGACCAGTTATTACAGTATTGCTTTTGGCTTCAATGAACTTGTACCAGTAGTCGCTGGCAGGTAATCTTTTGCCGTTGAAAGTACCGTTCCAACCTCCATTTTCGGCATCGAATTGATAAAGGAGTTTTCCGTACCGGTCATATATAGTTATGGTTCCTGTTAAGATAAAATAGTCTTGGTCAACTTTCCATATATCATTAGTACCGTCTTCATTTGGAGTAAAGAAGTTCGGAAATTTTAGTTTAATGGCTTCATCAGAATTTTCACAGGCTATTAGATCTATAGTTACTTGAAAACTTGATTCTGAAAAGCAAATATCATTTTCATTATAAATGTATATTGTTTGGGTTTCTGTAATCGTGTCACCACTATTTAGTGCGATACCTGCACCATTACTTTCTGTAAAGTAATTGCCATTGTTAATTTGCGGTAAAATATAAACACCACATTCTGTTACGTCATCTAATTCATCTACAATAGCAGAAGGTTCTATAGTAATTGTAAAGTTAGATTGGTCGGCGCAATCACCACTTCCGGCATATATATAAATGGTTTGCGAACTAATTATGTTATCACCTGCTTGTAGTCTTGAGCCACCGGCATCTTGTTCGGTGTAAAAATTATTATTTGCACTTAATTCTGGTAAAATATAGTTATCGCAAGCTTCAACATCAGATAATATATCTGCTTGCGCTGGTGGTGAAGCAATAAGTTCAAAGTCTGTTTCCTGGTAACAACCACTTATGTCAGATACTCTGATGGTGACCAACTGTCTTTCTGCCGTTGTGTTGATGTAGTCTTGAGTTAAGGTAATCGGGTTTTTTAAAGTGTCATAATAAGAAAATAATAACCCTGTTTGATTTCCTGCAGCTTGAGATTCAATAGCGTTTATATCTACATTGAAATTAGTAAATCCGTCACCATCTAAATCACAGCCATAAATGTCATCTACGGTATAAGCAGTTGGTGCATTTTCGTTTACCGTAAGGGTAATAGGGTTACGTTCTAATGTTAACCCTGTAACTATAGTGCTTGTAATTTGACAAGTGTATATACCATCGTCCGATAAAATTAAGGGGTCAAACGTTAAGTTCTCGTTGGTTGCGCCAGTTATTGCGGTACCATTTTTGAACCATTGGTAAACATTTGCTGTGCCACTAACTTCAGTTGTAAGCGTGATACTAGATCCTGAACAGCCTTCAAAGCTTTCAATATCATTTACTTTGGCTTGGTCATTGTAGAAAAATCCGAAGAGCTCTTCATTATAGTGATTAAACTCATCTTCAAAATCTCCAAATTGAAACCTGTTATTGTTTATTTGTATGAATTCTCCAGATGAAGTATTGGTAAGCACTGCTGTAAAATCTGGTACTGTCCCTTCAAATTGGTTGTATTGAAAGTTAAGACCTTGAATATTGGTCCAATTAGTAAAACTCGGAGATAGAGTGCCACTAAATTGATTATGACCTAAATTAAAAATTTCTAAATTGACAAGATCGGCAAACGTATCTGGAATTTCGCCGCTAAATTCGTTATAATGTAAGGCAATAAATGTTGCACTGATCCAATTTGAAAAGAGAGGCGATAATTCTCCAGAGAGATTGTTATAGGAAACCTCAAAATTGGTCATATTAGTAAAGTTGGAATAACTTTCAGGAATTGCCCCGCTAAGTTGATTTGACCCTGCTTTAAAGGTTAATAATTGACTCCATTGTCCAAAGTCAGGCGACAGTTCGCCTGATAAATCATTATTGAAAACCTCAAAATTTCTTAATTGTGTAAGATTCGAAAGTGTGTTTGGTATTGTACCTGTGAGACCATTTATATAAAGACGTAAACTTTGTAATTGAGTAAGGTCTCCGAAAGATTCTGGTATGCTGCCAGATATATTAGCATCACTAATATCCATCGTCTCTAAATTACTTAGGTTGCCAAGATTGTCTGGTAGCGTACCGTTAAAATTGTTTCTGCCAATATTTAAAAACCTTAAACTGGTCATATTTCCAATCTCCGGTGGTATTGTTCCAGTAAGTGAATTACCAGATAAGTAGAAGGTTTCAAGATTTATAAGGTTTTCATATTCAGGATATAAAAAGCCTGTTAGTTGGTTAGAAGAAAGTTTTAGTGTTCTTAATTGAAGCATGTTAGTCAATTCAATAGGAATTTCTCCAGAAAGGTTATTACCTGATAGCTCTATGGAAACAAGATTGGTAAGTGTTGTTATTGAAACTGGAATTTCGCCTTCAAAATTATTATCATAAAGCTGTAAAGTGTTTAAGTTTACTAGTTGAGATATTTGATCGGGTATTTCCCCTGATAAGTTGTTTGATCTTAAATTAATAAAAACTAGGTCAGATAAATTAAAGAAACTATCAGGTAAGTTACCTGATAAGTTTTCTGCAGCTAAATTAATTGTGTTTAGAAATGTTAAATCGCCAATTTCATCAGGAATAGTGCCAGTTAAATTGTTTCCTTCAAAAGTTAAATTACCTGGGTTCATGTTGATGCTAATCACATTACCTCCAAAAATTGTTATGCCTTTCCAATTATCAGTTACAGGACCGGTAAAGTCCCAGTCATTTGTTAGGTCTGCATCATTTTCGCTAATCCAATTTGGTCCATCGGTAGCATCGTAAAAAGCTTGAAGTGCCGCTCTTTCTGCTGGGGTAACTTGGGCATGTGATAAGTGCACAAATGTTATAGCAATGAATAATAAGCAAAATCTCATGTAATTACGTTTGAATTCGTTGTAAGTAAACAACGTGAGTGAGCACAAGTTACAATTTTCAATTACTAATCTTTGTAGGGATTATCTTAATTTATTTGAGAGTGTAAAAAATTCGATGAACCGTTCGCATCTTTAGTTTTGCCAGTTTAAAAAGAAATTAAAATCAACATATATTACCATTAATCTTCGTCCAAATTGTAAACACAATCAGACCGCTCAAAATATATTTTAAGCCATAAAGTAAAGTAAAAAGAACTGGTATTAGTTAATCATATCAAAACCACAATAAGGTACTAATACCTCAGGAATTTTAATTCCGTCCGCAGTTTGGTAATTTTCTAGAATTCCAGCTAAAACACGCGGTAATGCCAAAGAACTACCGTTCAAAGTATGTGCTAGTTGGTTTTTGCCATTTTCATCTTTAAAGCGCAGCTTTAATCTATTGGCTTGGTATGTTTCAAAGTTTGAGACAGAGCTAATTTCTAACCATCTATCTTGTGCAGTTGAAAACACTTCAAAGTCAAACGTAAGTGCAGCTGTAAAACCTAAATCACCACCACAAAGTCTTAGGATACGGTAAGGTAATTTTAATTCTCTAAGAATATTTTTCACATGCTCGACCATGCCGTCTAATGCGTCGTAAGATTTTGAAGGATGTTCTACACGTACAATCTCAACTTTGTCAAATTGGTGTAAACGGTTTAAACCACGTACATGTGCTCCATAACTACCTGCTTCTCTTCTAAAGCAAGGTGTGTAACCTGTATATGTAATTGGGAAATCATTTTCGTTGACAATAACATCTCTAAATATGTTGGTTACAGGAACCTCTGCCGTTGGTATCAAATAAAGGTCATCTGCGGTTACGTGGTACATTTGTCCTTCTTTATCTGGCAATTGACCTGTGCCATAACCAGATAGTTCGTTTACTAAGTGTGGTACCTGAATTTCAGTATAACCTGCTTCTGTATTTTTATCTAAGAAATAGGCAATTAAGGCACGTTGTAAACGAGCGCCTTTTCCTTTATAAACTGGGAAACCTGCACCGGCTATTTTAACACCTAACTCAAAATCTATAATATCATATTTTTTTGCAAGCTCCCAATGAGGTAAGGCACCTTCTACTAATTTAGGTACTTCGCCTTCATTGAATATTTCTTCATTGTCCTCTTCTGTAGAGCCCTTTTTTACAGAAGAATGCGGAGCGTTGGGTAATTGGTAAAGTAGCGTTTGTAATTCTTCTTCCGCTTTGTTAAGATCTTCACCTAATTGTTTAGATTCTTCCTTTAATTTTACGGTTTTTTCTTTTAACGAATTGGCTTCTTGAGCTTTTCCGGTTTTGTACAATACGCCAATTTCTTTGGAAATTTTATTCGATTCTGCCAATACATTGTCCAAACTTGTTTGGGCAGCACGTCTATTTTCATCTAATTGAAGCACTTTTTCAATTAAGGGCTGTGCGTCAATGTTTCTTTTTCCAAGGGCAAGGATAATATCTTCTTGATTATCTCTTATGGTCTGTATTTGTAACATTGTAAAATTATATTTGACTGCAAATTTACATTAATCCTGCATTTATAAAGGGCACTTTCAAGTACTAAAAACGTATTGTACTAATTTTTAGAGTTTTCAAGGTTTGACGGTAGAATCCAGTCATGATGTTTTGTTCTGTACCAAGTCTCGGTAGCTAAATCTGTTTTAGCATCTATAAAGGGGACATACGGTTTGCGGTTGATACTGATTTTTGAATTTTCTAAATACACAGAAACGTTTCTGTTATCCTGTTTAAACTCCTTTTTTAAGTATTGGGCAAACTGCCAAGCAAAATCTGGATAGGCAAATATTTTACGCTCTTGACCTCTAGATACATAGTCTTTAGGTTTTATAATAAATACCTCTTTAGTTTCCTTGTCAACTACTTTAAATCTGCCTTTACCTTGCCTGCTGCGTAGCATCATTCGCCAGCTCATTCTATGACCTTCTTCCGTCCAAAGAACATTATCGTTAATTGCATGGTGCCTTACGGGCAGTAGTAGTTGTATTATAAAGTAGATGGTAGCTACTAGCAGCAATTTGTTTTTATGGTTTGGTAATGCTGTGTATGTTGCTGCAAATGCTGGTTTGTTTTTGAAAAATATTTTACGAATAGTTTCTGGTTCAAAAAAGAAAACACTGAACGCAATTGATAGGTAAGGGAAAATGCCAATTTGGAATATGATAGAGTTGAAAAGGTGAAAGAACAATGAAAGAAAAAATGCGGCTCTTCTAGTTGGTTTCCAAAGTAGTGCAGGTACAATGAGTAAATCAAATAAAATACCAACAGATCCAATGATACTATGGATCCATGGTTCTTGTAGAATATCGCCCACTAGCCAGTAATTCTTCTTGGAATGCATTAAGACGGCTATGGTACTAAAATCTAACCAGTCTCCATAAATTTTTGCGACAGATGCATATACATAAACGATGAATAATTGTAAAACAACTATCCATTTTATATAAGCATACATAGCGTTACTTTCTAGTTTAGGGTTTATTTTAACATCATATGACCGACTTCTTTCCGCAGGAAAGAAACACATTAAGAATGATATTAATATAAGTAAGTAGTAATGATTGTTGTACGCCGTTTTTTGCATCAAATACGTTGCGGTCCATAATACTGTAAATGATATGATGCTTGCTCGGTATTTGAAGCCGACGGCAATGCAAAGGCCAAGTAATCCCATTAATATAAAATAGAAATACATGCCGTTACCGGGTAATGGCTGTAAAAACTCAAAATCTATAAAAGGAAAAGTGTATTTAGGGGTGATTAAATTTCGTTTTACCCAACCCGTTGCAATAGCACCAAAACATTCAAGGGAAACGAGAATGCCAAAAAATATTCGGAAGATAATTAAAGGGCTATTATCTATGCGTTGAAATAATAACCGGTTGAGCATATTTACTTATTAATATAGTGTAACGATTTTTCTTTGTCTTTTGCCAATTGAGCTTTTAAAGCTTCAATAGATTCAAATTTATGTTCATCTCTCAAGCGAACCAAAATATTAACTTGAATTTTTAAGTTATACAGATCTGCGTTAAAATCGAAAAAGTTGATTTCTATAGATTTTTCAGTGCCATTTACGGTTGGGTTGTACCCAATATTCATCATACCGTAGACAATTTTACCATTCAATGAACTGTTTACTATATAAGCGCCATTTTTAGGTATTAACTTGTAGTCTTCAGCTATTGAAAGGTTTGCTGTTGGGTATCCTAATTGTTTGCCAATTCCTTTGCCTTTAATGATTGTGCCGGTAAGCATATATTCATAGCCTAAGTAGCTATTTGCAGTTTCAATATCACCGTTTTCTAGCGCTTTTCTAATTTTTGTTGAGCTAACAGAAACGTCGTCAATTTCTTGAGCAGGTATCTCATCTACAGTAAAATCATAAGTGCTTCCAAATGTGATTAAATCTGTGATGTTGGCATTTCTATTACGACCGAATCTATGATCATAACCGATAATTACTTTTTTAATCTTTAAAGTATTTACAAGTATATCACGAACAAATTCGGTTGCCGTAAGTCTCGAGAATTCTTTGGTGAAAGGGTGAATAATAAGTATGTCAAGACCAAGTTTCTCTAAGATACCTATCTTTTCTTCTAACGTATTCAATAATTTTATATTGGTGTCTTTTTGCAACACCATTCTTGGATGCGGAAAAAATGTAAGTACCGAAGATTTTAATTCGGTATTCTTGGCATGGTTTATGATTTTGTTAAGTATTTTCAAGTGACCTATATGTACCCCGTCAAAGGTGCCTATGGTAATAACCGTAGGGTGTTCTTCTTTGTATTTAGAAATGTTGCGGACTGTAATCACTTATGATAGAAAATAAAAAGACTTATATTTGATTTTGAGTTAAAAGCCTCTTAATGATTGCGAAATTACGCCTAGTTTTTACAATTACCATAGTATTTCTTTCCTTTTCCGGTTTGGCTCAAACTGTTTATTGGAAAAATACTGAATTAAACAGTACGGCGAAGCAATTCACTAAACAACAGTTAAAAGTAAATAAAGGATTAGGTTTTACCCTTGATCAGCAACAGTTTTTAAAAGCACTTACAAAGAAGGAAATTTCTAATATTATTTACTTTCCAGATGAAACCGGTAAGTTAATTCCGTTTTTAGTGGAAGATGCCCATCTATTTTCTGAAGGACTTGCGCTAAAATATCCGTCTATAAAATCATATAAAGGTATTGCCTTGTATGATGCTACTAAACAAATTAGGTTTAGTGTTTCTCAAAGCGGTATTCAAAGTACCATGATGACTTCTGGTGAAAATGGGGCGTTGTTTATGCAAAAATCTGCTGATGATACATACGTGTTGTATCGTAGAACAGATCAAGATGAACAAGATGTTGACTTTGTATGTAAAACTGTGCCCGAAATCAAAGAATATTCGCAAAATCTTACTGCTAAATTGGTAGATGATCAAACATTGCGAAAGTTTAGGGTTGCCATTTCAGCTTCAGGTGAGTATACAGAATTCCATGGTGGTACAAAGGCAGATGCTCTTGCGGCGATAAATGCTACGCTAACAAGAATAAATGCAGTCTTTGAACGAGATTTGGCAATAACTTTAGAGTTGATAGCCAACACTGATCTTGTAATTTATACAAATTCAGAGACGGATCCTTATACTGGTAGTTTAAGTTCACAGGTACAAAATACGTTGAGCAGCGTAATTGGTGAGGCTAATTATGATATAGGGCATCTTTTTAATCAGCAGGATAATACATTAGACGGTAATTCGGGTTTTATTGGTGCCGTTTGTATAGATAGTAGAAAGGGTAGTGGGTACACTACATTGTCTTCTCCCGTTGGCGATGCTTTTGATATTGACTTGGTTGCCCATGAAATGGGACACCAGTTTGGGGCAAATCATTCATTTTCTCATATTTCAGAAGGTACTACCGTTCAGGTAGAACCTGCTAGTGGTACCACCATTATGGGTTATGCAGGTATTACGGGGAATAACAATGTCGCTTCTAATAGTGATGATTATTTTCATTATGTAAGTATAGTCCAGATACGCGATTACCTTGAAACTATATCATGTGGGGAAACCGAGGTACTTTCTAATAACCCTCCTGTCATTACTCCTTTAACAGATTATGTAATACCGAAAGGTACTCCCTTTGTTCTTACAGGCGAGGCGACAGATGCCGATGCTACAAACGTATTGAGTTATACTTGGGAGCAAGTTGATAATGGAATAGTTACGCAAGCTACTTTTGGACCGGATAACCCTGCCGGAGCTAGTTTTAGATCATTGCCGCCTAAATTGACACCAGAAAGATATTTTCCCAATTTAAATAGAATTTTAAGTGGTGAGTTGACGCAAACAGTACCAACCTCTGGATCCGCTTGGGAAACCCTTTCAAATGTGGGTCGCGATTTAAATTTTTCATTGACCGTAAGAGATAATGCCTTAAATGGCGGACAGTCAGATTCTGACGAGATGACGGTATCTGTAAGTAATGAAGCTGGTCCTTTTTTAATTAGTTCACAAGCTACAGAAGAATCGTTTGAAGCGGGATCAATACAAACTATTACTTGGGATGTTGCCAATACTGATATTTCGCCGGTAAACGCTGAAACCGTTTCAATATTCTTATCTACGGATGGTGGTCTCACTTTTTCTGTCGCGCTGATTGAGAACACCTTGAATGACGGTAGCCAGACTATAATTATACCAAATATTGCTACAAGTACGGGTCGTATTATGATCAAGGCAGATGACAATATTTTCTTTGCTGTTAATGATGTTAATTTTGCTATTACTCCGTCAGAAATCGTACTTGATTTTGAAGAGGTGGTCTTTGATATTTGTAAACCAGACGATTTAAGTATAGATTTTACTTATGAAACTGATTTAGGCTTCGATGAAGAAAGTACCTTTAGTGTACTTGATTTGCCAATAGGTATAACGGCAACATTTACACCCGCAGTTGCAGATACCGATAATACTTTGGTTACCGTTGACTTTGAGGGGATATCTAGCGTAGATGCCGGTATTTATCCTATTAGGGTTTTAGCTACTGCTGCCACGGTTACAAAAGAAATTACATTACAGTTAAGAATTTATGACGACAACTTTGAAGAAGTAGTTTTAGTTTCTCCTGTAGATAATTTTGAAAATGCATCTACAGATGTATTATTGGAGTGGGAGACATCTATAGGCAATACGCAGTACGATGTTGAAATTGCAGATGATGTTAATTTTATCAATGTTATAGAGTCAAGTACTGTTAATGGTAGTTCGTTCTCGCCCACACTAATAGATAATAATAGTAGTTATTTTTGGAGGATAAAACCAAAAAATGATTGTGGCGAAGGTGTATTTAGTATTCCGTTCAGCTTTTCTACAGTGCAGTTCAATTGTACTACAAAGAGTGCTACGGGTATGCCAATTACTATATCAAGTAGCGGTACGCCAGTGATTACTTCTAAAATCGTATTTTTTGAAGATTTACCTATTGCGGATATTAATGTGCAATTAGATATTGAACATACTTTTTTGGCTGATTTGGTTGTTAGTCTAACATCGCCCGCAGGTACAACGGTGACCTTGGTGTCTAATTCTTGTGGAGATTCGCGCAATATCAACGCCATTTTTGATGATGATAGTCCTGCATTTACGTGTTCAGTAAGTCCAGGTATTAGCGGTTCAGTTAAGCCTTTGGGTAGTTTAAGTTCGTTTAATGGGGAGTCTATTCTTGGTGAGTGGACATTAGAGGTTAAAGATAATGCCCCTTCTGATGGTGGTAGTTTAAATTCTTTTGTTCTTGAGGCATGTGTAGAGGGAGAATTTAGACCAGATGCTGATAATGATGGAGTTTTTGATGATGGTGATGATTTGTGTTTAGGAACACCAATAGGTCAAGAAGTCGATGCTTCCGGTTGTGCTATATACCGTTTTCCGGTAGAGAATTTCATTGTAAGTCTAGAAAGCGAGACGTGTAGTGATAATAATGATGGTTCGTTGTCTATAGTGCCAAAGTTGGCACTGGACTATGAAGTAATTGTTACTGGTAATGGATTAAGTTTAACGCAGAGTTTCTCGAACGCTTTTAATTTAGCCAATTTAGAATCTGGTACTTATACTTTGTGTATAACTGGTACGGACGGTATTGTTGCCTATCAAGAGTATTGCGTTGAGGTACAGATTACAGAGCCTTCGCCGTTAAGTGTAGTTTCTAACGTTGCTGTAGATGGCTCTCTGGTATCACTTGAATTAAATGGCTCATCATTTTACACCATAGAATTGAATGGGATTGCCACACAAACCGAAGAATCAACTATAGCATTAGAATTGAATAAAGGATTGAATACATTGAAAGTATATACAGATATACCGTGTCAAGGTATTTATGAAGAACAAATTGGGTTCTATGTAGAGCCAGTGGTATATCCAAACCCAGTAAAAGATATTGTCGAGGTATATTTAGGTGCTCAACAAGAAGAAATTACCGTAAGTGTGTTTAGTGCAGATGGTAGATATATTTCAAATAGAACGGTTATGGTGTATGCCGGGGTAATGCAACTAGATTTAAGTTCACTTTCTACTGGTATTTATTATTTGAAGTATGAGGGTAAAACTATTAAAGGAACTTCTAAAGTAATTAAGGAATGATGCGTTTTTTAGTGCCTGTTTTGTGTTTGTTTATGGCTTTAGCCAGTTGCAAAAAGAAAAGTGATGGAAACCCGCCAGAAGCAGTTTTTTTAGTGTTTCCTGAAGAAAATTCTGAATGTACTACGGGTGTTAGCTTAGGTGAAGAAACCAGCCAGGTAGAGTTTAGGTGGAATTTAGCGGATAATACCGAGACGTATGAATTACGAGTTACTAATATAGCAACAGGTACTGTTCAGACTATAGTAACCGCTTCAAGTACAGCTAAATTACCTTTGGCTAAAGGTGAGCAATTTTCTTGGTTTGTACGTTCAAGAAATAGTGAAATAGAAGAAACTGTTTCTAGTCAAGAATGGTATTTTTATAATGCTGGTTCTAGGTCTACTTTTGCTCCGTTCCCTGCTACTATTATTGCTCCGGCGTCTTCAGATAATGTGTTTAAGGATATTAATAATGAGGTAGAACTATCTTGGTCCGCATCTGATTTAGATGATGATATTGCTAGTTACGAAGTCTATTTTTCTGTAGAAACACCACCAATAGATTTAATTAGAGAACTATCGTCAACTGCAACAAGCGTAAAGGTTTCAGTGACATCAGATACTGTGTATTATTGGAAAGTCATTGTAATTGACGAAGAGGGTAATAGATCAGATACTGGGGTATATAGTTTTAAAGTACTCTAAGAGTTATTGAATTGATTCATGGTTCTTGCTATTCCGGCAAGAGCAAATGAATTAATAATTTCTGTAGATTTTTTTAAACGTTCTGGCATCAATGTTTTTTCTTCATCGTTCCATTGCCCCAATACGTATTCAACTTGTCTGCCTTTGCCAAAATCTGCACCAACGCCAAATCTATATCTATTATAAAGAATAGTTTGGAGAAACAGCTCTACATCCTTTAATCCGTTATGACCTCCATTGCTTCCTTTTGTTTTTATACGAATAGTTCCAAAAGGTAAATTAATATCGTCGGTTATTACTAAAACATTGCTTTGAGGAATTTTTTCTTTATCCATCCAGTACTTTAGGGCTTTACCGCTACGATTCATATAAGTAGATGGTTTAAGGCAAATAATTGTTCTGCCTTTAATTTTATATGATCCTATATCACCAAGTTTGGCAGTTTCAAAAGTAAAGCTGTTTACTTTGGCTACTTCGTCCAGTACTTTGAAACCTATATTGTGACGGGTTTCTGTATATTCCTCTCCTATATTACCAAGGCCGACAATTAAAAATTTCTTCATGGGGTCTTTTTCTTCTGTAATTATGTTCTGTTTATTAAAAAGAGATTTTAAAAACTGGAACATTGGTAGTTTTATTTAGTGTGTAAAAATACAAAAGCATCCTGATACAAGTACCAGAATGCTTTAATGTATAATTTAGACTGTTAAGACTATTCTTGAGCAGCTTCTTCAGAAGCACCTTCAGCACCTTCTTCTCCATCTTCATCTTCATCGTCAGTAACAACAGCAGTACGCGCAGTTTTAACTTGAACAACAACTTGACTTTCTGGATGTAGAATAGTGAAATCTTCACTCATCAACGATGCTACAGAAATATTTTGACCGATTTTCAATTTAGAAATATCGACGTTAAAGAAATCTGGTAATTTGCTTGGTAGAGCTTTAATGGAAAGTTTACGTTTTCTGAACAATAAACGACCACCATTACGTACACCTGGAGAATTTCCTTCCAATGAAACAGGAATATTCATAGTAACCATTTTGTCATCGAATAATTGATAAAAATCAATATGGATGATTGCATCTGTTACTGGGTGAAACTGGATATCTTGCATAATAGCTTTTACCGAAGTTCCGCCATCCAATTCAATTGCAACTGTGTGTGCGTTTGGAGTGTAAACCAAATCTCTGAATGCTAATTCATCTGCTGAAAAGTGTAATGGTTTTTCCCCTCCGTATACTACGCAAGGAACCTTTCCAGCATTACGTAGGGCTTTCGTTGCCTTTTTGCCCACGCTTTCTCTTTCTGATCCTTTAATTGTAATTGACTTCATTATATGTATTAAAAATTAATATTCTTGTTTTGCTTCTAGGTTACATTAAGAACTTAGAAGAAATAGAGTTATTGTTATGAACCTTGTCCATTACCTCTGCAAATAAATTCGCACAGGTTAAAACTCTTACTTTATCACTCTTAACTTCAACCGGAATAGAATCGGTAATGATTAGTTCCGTCAATTTCGAGTTTTCTATTTTTTGATAGGCATCCCCAGATAATAAACCGTGCGTTGTTATAGCTCTTACACTAATAGCGCCACGCTCCATCATTAGATCCGCAGCTTTTGTCAATGTGCCCGCCGTATCTACCATATCATCTACGAGAACTACGTTCTTGCCCTGAACATCACCAATTAGTTCCATATGGGAAATTACGTTAGCTTTTGCTCTTTGCTTATAGCAAACCACTACATCGCTGTCTAAAGCTTTTGAGTAAGCGTAAGCTCTTTTAGATCCACCCATATCTGGTGATGCAATAGTTAAATTTTCTAAACCTAAATTCTTTAGGTACGGTAAAAATAAAGTAGATGCAAAAAGGTGATCTACTGGTTTTTCAAAGAAGCCTTGAATTTGATCTGCATGCAGATCCATAGTTATAATTCTTGTAGCACCTGCGGTTTCTAGCATTTTTGCTACAAGCTTTGCAGCTATTGGTACTCTAGGTTTGTCTTTTCTGTCTTGTCTTGCCCAGCCAAAGTATGGCATTACTGCAGTTATATGACGTGCAGATGCTCTTTTTGCCGCATCTATCATCAATAACATTTCCATCAAGTTCTCAGGTCCAGGGTGCGTAGAGCCAATTATGAAAATTCGTGTTCCACGTATAGATTCTTCAAAAGAAGGCTGAAATTCACCGTCGCTATATCTTGAAAAAGATATTTTACCTATTTCGGCACCATAGGCTTGGGCAATTTTCTCCCCTAAATCTTTACTCTGGGTACAAGCAAATATTTTTGGTTGTGGAACTTGATATGACATGGTTTTCTTGTTGTTTTCCAAACAGTTACTTAAATTATATTTTGAAGCAATTGTTTTTTAGGAGGTGCAAATTTAAAAATTAAATTTGGTTGCCTATGCATAAATCTTGATATTTTTGGTGTTGGAAAGAAAATAATTATTTAGTTTTGCAGTCCTGTTTTACAGGATACCGTTTTTTAAGGTATTATATATGCTCGAGTGGCGGAACTGGTAGACGCGCTGGATTCAAAATCCAGTTCTTCGGAGTGCGGGTTCGATTCCCGCCTCGAGTACTGATAAACCCTCTTAATCATCTGATTAAGAGGGTTTTTTAATTTCTGCTATTTGCTAATTATTTGTTGTTTTTTTCTTAAAATCTACACCAAAAAATATCTTTCCTCTATTTTAGTGCCTGTTATACTCGTACAAAAGTTTAAACTGAGATAATGGATAAACAGCGCTTGCTCATATTTAATAATTCATCTACGGCTACAAAAATGTTCAATTTTTTGAAGAAGTACGAGATATGGGTATTTTTAGCGCTTGCTCCACTTCTGAATTTTGTGATAACCTACGCTAAGAGCAAAGGTGTAATAGATTTTTTTCCATATACCAATGGTCGCTTTTATGCGCTGATGTTCTTATTGTTGTTTATAGTAAAGATTACACAGGGTAATGAGGGTATAAAGAATTTGTTTAGACCAATACTGGTTTGGAAGGTTCATCCCAAAGGGTATTTATTTAGTTTATTGTTTGCTTTTACAATTGGTTTAATAACATTATCAATTGTGGCTTTGTATAGTGGAGATATGTCTGTTCTTAATTTTGAATTGTATATACCAACATTAAAATTTACTTTGTTTCTTTTGTCTTGGGCATTTCTGGGTGAAGTTGTCTGGATTGGTTATGCCGTGCGTAAACTATCAAAAATAATCAACCCTTTTTACGCCACTCAGATTATTGGCTTCGTATGGTCTTTATGGTGGTTGCCTTCTGTTTATATAAACGTAGGAGTGATTGAAGATTTACCTGTTTGGCCCTTGTTTTTAAATATGATGGGTGCAGCGGGAATGTGTGCCATTGTTTATTCAAAGACTAAAAGTGGAATATGCGTATTGGTCATACAATCAATGTTAAATATGTCTCTGGTTCTATTGCCGATTTCACCAGATGCTGGAGACCATACCTATACTATTTTTGCAGTTTTATACTTTTTGATCATGTTAGTGTTTATGTACTTTATGCCACCTAAAATACATACAGAGCGTGAGTCAAAAGTGTATGAAATAAATTCTTAATATTATTCAACTACAGTGTAAGTATTAGCCTTCTTAGTTTTAGATATACTGGTGTCATGTGCTTTTAATTGGTCCATGATACTACTAGCCAAAAACTTTGCCAAATTAACAGGTACCGCATTTCCAATCATTTTGTAACCTGCTGCTACTTTTTTGTAATGAAAAATAAAATCGTTAGGAAACGTCTGTATTCTTGCGCATTCTCTTACACTAAGCCTTCTGTAAAGTTGTTCTTTGCCTGGTACGAATACTCTAACATCTTTTTCAATTAACTTCATTTTTGGTGCTTGCGGATGTAATGGTGCATGTCTGCCACCTGCTTGTATGGTGAAAGATTGCTCGTCCCAATTCCGAACACGGTTTCTTGACATGAACATTGTTGAAAAACCACCTATCATATATTCATGATTAGGAATAGTACATTGGCTACCATTGGTATTGTTAAACTCTAAAGCAGGAATTGCTTTTTTGTCCAAATCACCTATAGTGGATTTCAGTGTTATTTTCGGGAAGGTTTCAGTAGGAAATTCAAATTTGAAATCTAGATCTTTTCTGATGCCTATAAAGAAAACTCTTTTTCGATCTTGAGGAACATTATAGTCAGATGCGTTGAGCATTTTAAATGAGAGGTCGTAACCTGTGCCTGCATTTTTTAAGAGCTTTTTAATGCCGTCAAGTGCAGTACTGTGTTTGCCAATTAGCATACCGCTTACATTTTCTGCCAGAAAGAACTTAGGTTGTTTTGCTTCAAGTATTCTAATAAAATCATAGAAGAGCTGTCCTCTTTTGTCTTGAATGCCCCTTGCTGCACCGGCTGCACTCCAACTTTGGCATGGTGGTCCACCTATGATTCCGTCACAATCGGGTACATCATCCGCAGGTATGTCAACAATACTTCTTTTATCGAAAATGGTATTAGGATGATTTTTCTGGTAGGTTTCCCAAATATCCTTATCATATTCATTTGCCCAAATAACATTAAAGCCGGCTTGTTCAAAACCAAGGTCTAAACCGCCTGCTCCAGCAAAAAAGGATACTATATTCATTTTCTTAAGCTATTCTTTAATTCCAGGTTTTCTCAAGTAAGTTTTCGGAAACCGCATCACATCAAGACAAAAATACATTTTAGAATTTCAACTTCCTTTCAATTTAACCATCTATTTAACTTGTGTGGTTTCTTTCTTGTTTATTATTTTGGCTACATTGTTTTCAAAAGCCTTAACGGTATTTTGATCGTTAATGGCTAAATATATTCCTACTTCACAATGAATTCCGTTATAACTTAAATCTGGCATGTTTTTGAAATTGGAAATATTTACATTATCCAAATAAATAAATTGTGTGGGTGTAAAATTGAAGGAGCAACAAATAAGCGTATTATCTATAAGTATAAATTTTGAATGAATATTTTCATTGACAAAATATGCTATATTTTCAGTTTTATTGATCTGACTAAAGAACTGCTGAAAATTTTTGGTATTTACAGGTCTTCTGAATTTTGTCTCTTTAAAATTTTTCTCGTCTTCAGGTAAGGGTGCAAAGGTTTGTGATACGCAAGTAACTTTTACACCTTTGTTCGCCATAGTAATTACCTCGCCTAGTATGCCTTTACGGGTTTCATTTTTATTAATGGTAGAATGATGTTTCGCATTAAATTCATAATTGAATGCCGCCAAATGCTGTGCGCAAATAATAATTCTTTCTTTAGCTGTGCGTATATATTCTGATAAATATTTCTCCAATAGATTTGAAGAGTTATAATAAAAGGGAGCGGTAATACCTACTGAATCTGAGCATTTGAATTCTAGTTTCTTGTATGTGTTACGAGTTGTGTTTAAAGATGTCTTATAATTTTTAATATGGATGGAATTTCTAATCAAGTCTTCATAAAAAACTTTTATATTTTCCTCATAATTTGGTTCGTCTTCCACATAGATCATTGATTCGTTTTTAACCAAATCTCTAACTGCCAAATTAGAGGAGCTTAATAGTAGTATGTACCCGGTTTTCTTTTTAATGTATGCCAATTTAATATGTAAAGAATAGGGTAGGGCGCCTCTTGAGATTTTTTTTATGCGTGCACTTCTAACATATAAATGCGGAAAAATATAGAGGTTAAAATTTTCGTTCGTGGTTGATCTATACATCTCTCCATAAATCTTCCTAGCCAAATTATATTTAGTTAGGCTTTTGTTTGATTTCTCGCCCGTTGTAAGGTTTTCTATAATTTTTGGGTTAGAATTATCATAACCTTCTAATGGAATGGTAATGACATTAACTAGAATGCCATCTGCAGCTACTTCTTTAAGATACTCATGTAAATGTTGGTTGTTGTACAAATACCATGAAATGTTGATTTCTTTAATATCACTTCTTTGCTCTTCAATAGTCTCTATAAATTTTTGAAGGAGTAAGGGAGAGCCACCTTGTCCATAAAAGTCGAATCGATTTTTATAGTTTTCAGGTTCATCAAAAAATGATTTAAATGGCATTTATGCTTTAACTGATTGTTAGAACGTAATAATACGGAGTTTTAATTACTTCACACTAATCAATACTGCTTCACAACTCTTTAAATCTGAGTTAAGTACAATATTTTCAGATTTTTCGCCATCAGATATTTCAACCGAAACAGTATTTGGTGGCGAGTCTCCTAAATTATGGGCATAAAGAAATAGATCGTTAGATTTTTTTGGGTCTAGTTTAATTTTAAACTCCTTTTTCCAATAGGTTAGGTAGTACTTTTTAATCACCTGTACACCGTTGAGGTAAATAGAGACGATGTCACCATCTTGTCTGCCGTGATCCCAAATTTTTATGACCACATCTTCAGAGTTGAACTCAAACTCTTTGGTGTATGAAATTTTTCTTCCATCAAAACTATCTCTAACCTCAGGTTTGCTTTCAGTCGTCGTGTCAGGCTTGCTTTCAGCTTGCGCAATGGCGGTTTGCTTAGGTGCAATTTTCTCTTTTGCTTTTTTCTTTGCTCTAGACCTTTTCTTTTTTGGCGCTACGGTATTTACATTTGCCAGTTGCTGTTTTTTCTTTCTTTCGTCAGATGCGGCATTAATTATAGAAAAAAACGGAGTTACCTTTTTAGCAATGTTGAATTTGTCATCTGGGAACAACTCTATGGCAACTACTTGATATCTGTCTCCAGAACCAATGTTTTTTGCTAATTCTATTCCGTCTTCAAAACCATCGTTCTTAAATGAACCTAACTCTTGTACTACCATTTCATTTCGTACAAGAAAAAATCGAATAGACTTGCTAGTATCAATTTTTACGGTATTCCACTGTAAAGTTATTTTATCGGGAATGTTCCAAACGGAGTTTTCATTTGGGGAATCTATATTTATGGTAGCTATATCTTGCGCATTACTAATAGTGGATATTAGTAATAAAGCAGCTAATACTATAAAATGAATTTGGCGCATAAGTAATGTCTTATCTTAAAGATAGGCTTCAACTGTTATTAGTTTAATACCTGTATAATCTACAAGATCTATGACATTAAACGAAAATTATACACTTTTAATATAATCGGTAGTGGCTTTAAATTATGTTATGTAAAATCCAACCTCTTTTTAATTGCTGTTACCAATAATTTAGTTTTTATACTAAGCTTTTATTTTAATGTTAAAAAATGGAAATAATCCTGATAATTGGAAATAATCCATAATTTAGCTCTCCCGAATTTTAAGAGAAAGAACTATGAGCAATACCATACTTCATATAGATTTAGATACATTTTATGTTTCAGTAGAACGATTAAATAATCGTGAATTACAGTATAAGCCTTTATTGGTGGGTGGTACTGGTGACCGAGGTGTGGTTGCTGCCTGTAGTTATGAGACCCGTGGCTTTGGTGTACATTCTGGGATGCCCATGAAAATGGCCCGCGAACTGTGTCCTGATGCTGTTGTAATTCGTGGTAATGCGGGTGACTACAGTAAACATTCTGATGTAGTGACCGAAATCATAAAAGAGTTTGTGCCTGTATTTGAAAAATCTAGTATAGATGAGTTCTATGCAGACCTTACCGGTATGGATCGTTTTTTTGGTTGCTATCAGTATGCTTCAGAAATGCGTAAGAAGATTATAAGAGAAACAGGACTCCCTATTTCCTTTGGGCTATCGGCTAATAAGGTGGTGTCTAAAGTAGCTACTAACGAGGCGAAACCAAATAATCAATTAAAGATAGATGAGGGATTGGAAAAACCTTTTTTGGCACCTCTATCCATTAAGAAAATACCCATGGTAGGCGATAAAACCTATCAAACTTTACGAAACCTTGGTTTACGGCAAGTGCGTACCGTGCAAGAAATGCCCATGGAGGTTATGCAACGTGTGTTAGGTGCCAATGGCGGAGTCATTTGGAAACGTGCCAATGGCATTGATAATACACCCGTAATTCCGTTCAACGAACGAAAATCAATTTCAACAGAACGTACTTTTAATAAAGATACTATCGATGTAAATAGACTTAAGGGTATTCTTATTGCCATGACAGAAAATTTGGCTTATCAATTACGCAGAGGAGAAAAATTGACGGCCTGTATTTCCGTGAAGATTAGATATTCAGATTTTAATACCTATTCTAAACAAATGCGTATTCCGTATAGCAGTGCAGATCATATTTTAATTCCTAAAATATTGGATTTGTTTAAGAACTTATATAAGCGTAGGTTACTGGTACGGTTAATTGGTATACGTTTTAGTCACTTGGTTTCAGGTAATTATCAAATCAATCTTTTTGATGATACCGAAGAAATTCTAAGTCTTTACAATGCTATGGATACTATTAGAAAGCGCTACGGGGATAAAAGTGTGTTACGGGCATCGGGTATGGGAGCAAAAACAATTGGTAGAATGCATAACCCTTTTAACGGACTGCCGCCAGTGGTGTTGGCGCATCGGAAACTGTAAGTCCCTCGCCTCCAAAGGGGAACAAAGTGTTGGTTGTTGAGAAGAGAAAAGAAGTTAGCATATAGAGAAGAGAGAAAATGCCCAATGCCACACGCCATTTGCAAAATAGACCATTACATGAAGCATCCAGCGAAAAGTAAAAGAGAAAAATAAACAGCGCATAGCGTCTAGCGTGAAGCGCTCAGCGCAAAAAAACGAACAACCAACAACGAACAACGAATTTTGTACCTGAACTGTCACACATACTACAGCCTTCGCTACGGGACTTTTTCTGAGATAGAACTTTTGCAGTTGGCAAAAAATAACGGTATTACACAATTGGTGTTGACCGATATTAATAATACCTCTGCCTGCTTAAATTTTGTGCGTAAAGCACCTGAATTTGATGTTACTCCTATTTTGGGTATCGATTTTAGAAACGGAATAGAGCCTTGTTTTGTAGGTGTTGCAAAGAATAATGAAGGATTTCTAGAACTTAATAATTTCTTGTCGCATCATATTCATCAAGAAAAAGATATACCAGAAATTGCTCCGCAGTTTAAAGAAGTGTTTGTTATTTATCCCTTTGAAAAAGTTCTTCAGCACGAAAAAAAAACCTTTGCAGAAAACGAGTTTATAGGGGTTTCTGTAAATGAGTTGAAACGGCTGAGATTTTCTAAACTATTAGAACAGCGAGATAAAATTGTATTGCTGCAACCTGTAACGTTTAGAAATAAGCGAGACTTTAATGCACACAGATTGTTACGCGCTATTGATAATAATACCTTACTGAGTATGTTGCCGGTTACTGAGCAGGCACGTAATGATGAGCATATGTATGCTATACCCAATCTGGCGGCACATTTTTCTGAACACTCTTTTATTTTAGAAAATACCCAGCAGTTAATAAATTGCTGTTCTATTTATTTTGATTTCTCTGTAGATCGAAAAACGCAGAATTTAAATACCTACTTGGGCAGTAGAGAAGAAGATGAGATTTTTTTGGATCAGCTGTGTCAAGAAGGACTGCCGCATAGGTACCCTGAGGTAAATCAAGCAGTTTTAGATAGATTAGAGAAAGAGCTATGTCTTATTAAAGAAATGAATTTTGTTTCTTACTTTCTTATCAATTGGGATATTATCTCTTATGCCCGAAAGCAAAATTTCTTTTATGTAGGTAGGGGTAGTGGTGCCAACAGTATTGTAGCGTATTTACTTTTTATTACCGATGTGGATCCTATGGAGCTCGATTTGTATTTTGAGCGTTTCATTAATCTATATCGTGTGAATCCGCCTGATTTTGATATCGATTTCTCGCATAGGGACAGACCGGTTATGACAGAGTATATTTTTAACCGTTTTGATAATGTGGCGCTATTGGGCACCTACGTTACTTTTCAATCTAGAGGAGTAATACGTGAGTTGGGTAAGGTATTTGGGCTGCCAAAAGATGAAATAGATGTGCTTTGTAATGGTAATGTGGAGGCGAGTAGATTAGACAATATATCCGCTTTGGTATTGAAATACACTCAGTTGCTACACGGCATGCCTAATTACTTAAGTATTCATGCGGGTGGTATTCTTATAACCGAAAAACCTATTCATTGGTTTTCAGCAACCAATATGCCGCCAAAAGGATTCCCTACCACACAGTTTGATATGGTCATTGCCGAAGATGTCGGTATTTTTAAGTTTGATATTCTAGCCCAACGCGGACTCTCAAAAATAAAGGAGACACTAGATATTTTAGAACGCGACAGACCAGAAGAATTTGCCAAGTTTGATATTCATGATATCAAAGCGTTTAAAAACGACCCAAAAGTCAATAATCTGATAAAAACGGCGCAGTGCATGGGTTGTTTTTATGTGGAGTCTCCCGCTATGCGAATGTTATTGAAAAAGTTAGAGGTAGATACTTATTTAGGTTTAGTGGCGGCAAGTTCTATTATTCGTCCTGGAGTATCTAAAAGCGGAATGATGCGCGAATACATTCTTAGACATCGTAATAAAGGTAGAGCAGAAGAAAAGGCGCACCCGGTGATGTTAGAAATTATGCCAGAGACGTATGGGGTAATGGTCTACCAAGAAGATGTAATAAAAGTAGCCCATCATTTTGCGGATTTAGATTTGGGAGAAGCCGATGTATTGAGACGTGGTATGAGCGGTAAATTTCGTTCTCGAGAAGAGTTTCAGAAAGTACAAGATACCTTTATGGATAACTGCCGTAAAAAAGGTTATGCTGAAAAACTCATTCAAGAAGTGTGGGACCAAGTGGCAAGTTTTGCGGGTTATGCTTTTGCTAAAGGACATTCTGCATCATATGCAGTAGAAAGTTACCAGAGTTTGTTTTTACGGGCGTATTATCCGTTGGAATATATGGTAGCCGTACTCAATAATGGTGGCGGATTCTATAAACCCGAATTCTATGTGCATGAAGCACGAATGTTAGGTGCAACAATACATCCGCCATGCGTAAATAAGAGTAATGCAAGCAATTGTATTTATGGTAAAGATTTGTATTTGGGCTTAGGTTATCTGCGGGAATTAGAGCAAAGGGTAATGGAGCGTATTCTAAAAGAGCGCTTTGTAAAGGGATTGTTTAGTTCTTTGGAAGATTTCCTGGATAGGTTGATTATCTCCATAGAGCAAGTAAGCATTTTAATACGAATTGATGCATTTCGATTTACTGAAACCAATAAACATGAACTATTGTGGAAAGCACACTTGTTTTTGAATAAAACAAAAAAAGTAGATTATCCAAAATTGTTTGCGCCACGGCATCAACACTTTCAGATTCCATCATTGTATAGTACCAATTTAGAAGTTGCTTTTACGCAATTAGAATTGTTGAGTTTTAGTTTATGTAGCCCGTTCGAGTTATTGTTAGAACAACCCTTAAATGCTTCCGGGAGTAAAGATTTAGAGCGGTATTTAAATAGGAATATAGATATCTACGGGTATTTAATTACCGTAAAACGCACAAGAACACATAAAGGGAAAGCCATGTTCTTTGCTACATTATTAGATCAACAAGGGCAAGTTTTTGATACGGTGTTGTTTCCGCTAATAGCAGCAAAATATACGTTTAGAGGGAGAGGGATATATAGGTTCTACGGCAAAGTAGTCAGTGAGTTTGGATTCTTGAGTATAGAAGTCATTAAACTACAAAAACAAGATTTCATTCAAGACCCTAGATATGCCGATATGAAAACCAGTGTCAAGGTTTTTGATCAAAAGAAAACAGATCTTCGAGAAGAGAAAATAGAAGTTAGAGAATAGATTAAAGGAACAACAGAAAATAGAGTAAAGAAAATAGACAAGAGGGGAAGCTCCGTTCGCTATTCGCAATGCACTTTGCGCAGATTAGGCGTACATCGTGAGGCTTTCAGCGCTTGGCGCCGACAACCAACACTTGTTCTGAGCGTAGCCGTAGTAACCAGCAACCAAAAAGCGTATAGCGTTTAGCGAACAGCGCATAAAAAAACCATCAACCGACAACCAACAACTAGTAACCAATTTTCAAAAAGCCTCTAGCACATATCCTAAAATCCAAAATAATATCAAGAACACAAAAAAAGTTCCTATACATCCACATTTACCACCGCCTATTTTTTTAGCTCCATACCAAGCACCAAAGAATTGAATTAATTTTTTCATAAGAGCAATTTACGAGTTTGTTTGGTTGGTATTGGGGTGAAAGTTAGCTCGAAAAGGAATTTTATCTTTTAGCAGAGTTTTTGCAAAAAAAATGTGATGTTTTTGTTAACATTATAAGTTTTTATTTAATAATCATTTGTGACTTTGGTATACTTTTAGCTAGTATGGACGTAGCAATATTTATTTATATGCTGCGTTATCTTTTTTACATTATATACTCCGTATATAAATAAGTGCCTAGGTGTAATTTATTTTAAAGTAACTAATTAGTTCCCTATTTAATGCAACAAAACAATGTAACTCATATTAATTCATTGAAGTGGTTTGTTTTAGTCGTTAAGACTAAAAGAGAGAAACAAGTTGCTGAGATTTTAGAGCGCCATGGTTTTGAGATTTACTGTCCTGTAAAAAAAGAAACTAGGCAATGGAGCGATAGAAAAAAAACGATAGAAGTTCCGGTCTTTAATAATTACATATTTGTTAGACTAAAGGAGTCTGAAAGAGATACGGTATTTATCTCTTCGTATATAAAAAAATATATGTATTGGTTGGGTAGACCTGCTGTCGTACGTGATGTAGAAATAGAAGTTATTCGAGATTGGATGGCTAATGATTCTATATTTAATTTAAAATCTTCACAATTACAAAAAGGTAAGCTTATTACCATTGAAAAGGGGGCTTTTAAAAATAAAGAAGCTACAATTCAAGAAGTTCGTAAAAATGAACTTAAACTTGTTTTAAATGGCTTGGGTATTGTGCTTTTGGCTAAAATTAAGGAAGTGGCTTAGTTCTGTTCTAAAAAAACATTCTTTTTTTTGAAATTATTATAATGTTTATTCAATATCTAGGAAATTGACGACTATTCACTTTTAAGTTTATAGTTTTATTGGATTAATAATATCCATTTCTACATTTTTTTATTCCTTTCAAAATACTTTTATTTGCGAAACCATAACTATTGATTTGCTATAATAAAGTATTTGTAAGATTTTTATATCAAACTTCTACTTAGAAAACGGTAAATGCACTAAACACTAATCTGATTTAAGTTTTTCACTTTCTTAAAGTGTAAACTTTTTATGTGGGTTTAACGGCGGAGCCGTTGAATATTTCCAAGCAAAAATATTGAATCTGTTTCTTTGATTCAATAAATTAATTTTAAGTTATTCAGTCTGTGGTTGTTAGAATTTCTGTCTTAAAAGCCAGAAATTTTTTTTCAGGATTTGATATTTTTTTAGAATTATTTTCAGTTAATAGCATTTGTTATCAGATATAAGAACTCATCCGTCTATAGTTATTGTTTGTGAAAATTGATTTTATCAATTTTGCGTGCATAAAATAGTAGTTTTAAAATAACACACCATTGTCTGCCTTTCCATATAAATGAAATACCGTAATTCTGATTTTATAATTCCGATTTCTATATTCTTGCATTTATGTATCATAAATGGAGTGCTGTTTATTTTAACTCCAGAGACATACTTAAATGTATTTAATATAGGTTATTACAATATTAGTTGGTTGTTTATTGCATTTATTTTAAACTATTATACTACCGAAAGAAAAGAACTTTTTTTTACCAGGTTTCATAAAATCGTTCAAATTCTTTTTGTTTACTTTCTATCTTATTTTGCTTTGTTTGCTATAAAGGATAAGCGAATACCATCTGTTCAGTATCAATATTTGGTTTATGCAATTCTTTCCATTTGTCTTATTTGGTATAGAGTATTGTTTTTCTGGGTAAGAGGTAAGTTTAGGGTTAAGGGGCGTAATAGCGTAAAGGTAGTTGTACTTGGTCGTGATAGAAATTTAAAGAAAATTAGGAGAGTGTTTGATAATCCAACTTTTGGATATCACTATTCAGGATATTTTTCTGATAGAGTTTCTAAAAGTCCAACATATTTAGGTCAAATAAATGATTCATTTGGCTATATCTTAAATTATGATATTGATATTATTTACTGTGTAGCTTCTTATTTTAGTGAAGCTGAACTTAAAAATTTTGTCGACTTTGCTGATAATAACTTAATCCGTTTCAAGGTAATTTTAGATGATATGGATGTGTTTAACCGTGCTATGTCAGTTGAAACATATAATACTACACCGGTACTTAATTTACGAAATGTACCTTTAGATACAGAGTACGGACGAATAGTCAAAAGAGCTTTTGATATTGTTTTTTCAGGTTTAGTTATTTTATTGATTCTCTCGTGGTTAACCCCCATCTTATATATTTTGATTAAATTAGATTCTCCTGGAGATTTTTATTTTAAGCAAAAAAGGCATGGGTATAAAAGGCAAACGTTTTGGTGTTATAAGTATCGCTCCATGACCGTAAATAAAGAGTCTGATTCCCAAATGGCTAAAAAGGGTGATATGCGAGTTACACGAATTGGTAAATTTATACGTAAAACCAGTATAGACGAATTGCCTCAATTCATAAATGTTTTTAAAGGAGACATGAGTATTGTAGGTCCAAGACCTCATATGGTGGTACACACTACAGATTTTGAGAAGTCTGTAGATAAGTACTTAGTACGTCACTTTGTAAAGCCAGGTATTACAGGTTTAGCGCAAATAATGGGCTATAGAGGTGAAATAATTAAACCATCTGATATTAAGAACCGTACGCGTTTAGATATTTTTTATGTAGAAAGATGGTCTATGGGTTTAGATATACAAATTCTTTTTTACACCATATATAATGTAATTAAAGGGGAAGAAAAGGCATATTAATTAGTTTTTAAAATAGTTAAAACAAAAGCTTTAATTTAATTACAGTGGCAACAAATAAGTTATCTTATTTGTTGCCACTCAATACCATCAAACTGAAGCCAGATTGTGGTGTTTTTGTTTAAGAAAGTTTCGCTTTTATTTCTAAGATTTTTATATGCAATGTTTAATGATACATTAGTATTTCCATTGTTTTTTAAAATATATAGCAGTCCGGTTTGTTCAGAAGATGTGTAAGGGAAAATTAATTGTGTAACACCTGCTTCTATAATTAAAGTTTCATCAGATGTGGTCAAAGCTTCTTTTGATAGAGATAAACGTCTAATTGATTTATAAGAAGTAGTATTAGTTGCTGTATTGAAGGTTTTACCAGAAGATGTGGTTACTGTACCATCTACGATTAAATTGCCGCCAACGTGTAAGGTAGCTTGTGGATTTTGTACATTGATACCGACATTACCGTTTTCAATGATACGCATGGTTTCTTGGGCTGCGACAGAGAATGCTAAATTATTGGTTTGTGGAACAAACATGCCAGTAGATGTATTTGCTTGAAAATGGTAACCTGGGTAGCCGGCTGAACCTCTACCATTTTGAATTCTGCCAGACGTGATTACTCCAATTACTTCTAAAGGTGTTCTAGGTGTAATCGTTCCAATACCCATCCTGTTAGAGGCGTTATTAAAAAATAAATTATCTTGATCAAAGGTCGGTGCACCAGCGTTATCACCAAAGAAAAGTGCGCCGTTAGTTCCTGTGTGTCCAGCGGTTTCAATAATAAAAGTTTCATCATCGGTAGTTACGGTGTAAGTGCCATTTTCATTATTGGTAATGGTTATATTAGAACCAGAACCTGTTCCGTCTGATCCGGGTTCTCCTGGAATCCCTTGTTCACCTTGTGGTCCTTCAGGACCAGGTTCTCCTTGAGGACCTTGAGGACCAGTAATTACGTCAGAATTGGTATTTGTGTTTTCGCAAAGATTGTTCCATTGCGTACCATCAAAAAAGAAAATACATTCGGCATCTGTGTTATAGACCATTGCTCCTCTTAAAGGATTAATAGCTTGCATTTGGGTTGTATTAATACGGCTTACTACTAAAGTGCGGGTGGTACTTTCCAATTCTAAAATTGAAGAATTGTCAAGGTTTTGTGGGTTATCACCAATTTTTATTTGTCCAAATTGAAATTGTGTTATTAAGAAAAATATAAAATTGATTAAATAACGCTGTGGGGTTGTCATTTATCTTTTATTAAAATTAAAGTACGGCAAATGTATGATTTTAAATTTAAGACATGCTAATCAATAAATGTTTGATTTGTAGGGCTTGCACATTGATAAAACGTAATTTTTTGGTTAATATTTTAAAATTTGTCTAACTGTAAATTTTGAATTTTAATGTCGAATTAAATTAAAAAATCAAATTAAGTTTTTTTTGATAAACAGAATGCGGTTATTTGAACAATGAGAATTTTGTATATCATTTTAAAGAACTAAGTCTTTATTCAAATTTGATATAGCAACATTATTTAATAAAAAGATAAGTTAAAAATATGATTGTTGAATTTAAAGTAACCATTTTGGTTATATTATTTGGTCTATGACGCCAGCGAATAGAGTTATTGTCAATACGGCTATTTTATATGGTCGAATGCTATTGACTGTTGGGGTTTCTTTATACTCAACACGGTTAATTTTAGAAGCCCTTGGAAGTGCAGATTATGGTATTTTTGAACTGGTAGGCGGTATAATTGCTGTTTTGGCTTTTTTAAAGAATACAATGGCAACCTCTACCCAGCGGTTTTTATCTTTCTATCAAGGAAAAAATGATAAAGAGGGTCAAAAATCAGTTTTTGTAAATAGCCTTGTCATGCATATTGTAGTCGGACTTTTAATTGTTGTGGTCTTGGCTCTTTTGGAATCCTATTTATTTGAAAATTTTCTTAATATAGCGGCAGGTAGAATATACTCTGCTAAGATAGTTTATCGCACCATGCTGGCCTCCTTGCTTTTTAGTATGATAAATGTACCTTTTATGGGTACGTTGGTCGCTCATGAAAATCTACTCTTTGTAGCGGTTGTAAATATTTTTGAAGCTTTGTTTAAACTTGCTATTGCCTTTGTCTTGATTTCATTGCAGGACAATAAGTTAATTACTTATAGTTACCTTATAGCTGCATTAGCGTTAGTAACTTTATTATTTTACATAGGTTTCTGTTTTAAAAAATATGATGAGTGTTCTCTGCAAAATATAAAAATTGATAAAAAGCAAATAAAAGAACTATCTTCTTTTACAGGCTGGAATCTTTTTGGAGCTTTATGTGGCTTAGGAAGAACACAAGGTATGGCGGTGTTGTTAAATGTATTTTTTGGAACGGTTATCAATGCTGCATATGGTATAGCAAACCAATTGGCGGCACAAATGTATTTTTTATCAGCTACCATGTTAAGGGCTTTGAACCCTCAAATTATGAAAAGCGAAGGGGTAGATGATAGGGAGAGAATGCTTAGATTGTCTATGATAGCTAGTAAATTTGGTTTTTTTTTAGTGGCAATAATAGCCATTCCTTCTATATTTGAAATGCCGCAAATTTTAAAATTTTGGCTAAAAGAAGTTCCTGAGTACACTACTATATTTGCTCAGTTTATACTGATGGCAATTCTAATAAATCAATTAACTATAGGCTTGCAATCTGCTCTTCAAGCTACTGGAAAAATTAAATTTTATCAAACTGTAGTTGGGGGGGTGATTCTGATGACTTTGCCAGTTGCCTATATTTTCTTAAAAATGGGGTTTCCTCCCTATTATGTTTTTGTTAGTTATTTATGCTTAGAAGTTGTCGGAGTGATTTTGCGAATTTGGATAACGAAAAAGATAGCAGGATTATCTGTTCCTTTGTACTTAAATCGTGTATTGGTAAAAAGTTTTTTTCCTACAATTTGTTCTTTACTAATATGTTGGTTAATAACCAGAAATATTCACTTTGAATATAGATTTTTAATAACTGGGGTTGCCTCTGCTTTGGTACTATTGATAAGTATTTACTTTAAAGGTTTATATCTGGATGAAAAGATTTTGCTTCAAAAGGCTATTAAGATTATTAAAACTAAAATTTTTTAAACATAGTTAGTAAGTTATATTAAAGTAGTAGTGCTTTAGGTTACTTATTTAAATTTCAATTTGCACAAAAGAGTGACTTTTAATCTAAATACTAGAGAATAAATATGAATTATCTATATTATAAATCAGAATTAGGCAATTTTGGAGATGATATTAACCCTTGGTTATGGCCTAAAATTATACCGGAAACGCCAACTAACAAAGACACTTATTTTCTAGGTATAGGGTCAATTCTTCATGCGGAGAATCGACATTTTCATAACATAGAAAATAAGAAGAAAATTATCTTCGGCACAGGTATAAGACCTTCAAATACGTATAATAAATTTGCTCTCGACAAAAATTGGGAAGTGAGTTTTTTACGTGGACCTTTATCTGCCAAGTATTTAGGTAATTCATATGAATATATTACTGATGCCGCTTATGCGGTACGTCAGCTTAATTCGTTTGCGGATATTCAGAATACAGAAAAAAAATACGAAATAAGTATCATGCCTTACTTCAATTCGATGAAATACTTTGATTGGGAGAAAATTGCCAAGAATTTAGGGTATCATTTCATTTCTCCGTACTCAGAAAAAGGAGTTGAGCATACATTGAGAGAGATTGCTGCTTCTAAGTATCTTATATCTGAAGCTATGCACGGAGCAATTTTAGCTGATGTATTAAGAGTTCCTTGGCATAGATTCGTTTTGACTACACCGTATACAGAAGGAGAAAGAGTTTCTGATTTTAAATGGAACGATTGGATGGAGTCAATAGATATTTTTAGCCCAGACACATCGTTTATTCCATTTTATAAAAAAACAAAATTACACGATCCTATAAGAAGATTAACTAGAAATATGGTTTCAGCTAATTTTTTTGTAAAAGGACATGTTCAAGGTAAATTGATTAAATCTCTTAATAATATTTCAAATTACTCTCTATCAAATGATTCTTTAATTAGTATTGTAGACTCAAGAATTCATGCAAAGATTGATGATTTTAATTTTGTAAAATAATTACAGTTATAAAATGAATATACTATTCTTTACAAGAATATCTCCATTTCCTATAAATGGAGGTGAAAGAATTAGGTCATATGGATTGCTTAAAGTGCTTTCAGAATTAGGTCATAATGTTATTGCTGTAGTATCAAATCGAGATAAGGTAGATTTTGAGGATTACAAACTCAAAAACGTCAAATATTTTGAACTAAATAATCGGCCTTTTACATTACTAGAGAGAATAACCGGTAATTATTATTATTACACTTCAAATAATATTTGTGAAGTTCTAATCAAACTAAAAGAGCAATATAACTTTCATTTAGCCTTTTTGGATTATGCATTTATTGGACAATATGTAGGAATTTTTAAAAAAAGTGGTATACCCGTCGTTTACGGCACTCATAATGTAGAATCTTCTTTACTTTTACAGGAACCTGTCAGAGGAATTTTCAAAAATCTACGAAAGTATCAGTTTTATTTGCAAGCATATTGGCACGAAAAATTTTTTTTCCCTAAAGCGGATAAATTAATTTGTGTGAGTGAAGATGATTCGCTGTTTTACTCTAGTTATATAATGAAAGATAAGATTCATGTTATTCCAAACTTTCTAGATGAAACAAGGTATATCGCGAAATATAAAAAAGAGGACTATTTTGTCATGACAGCTAATTTCAATGCTTATATGAATAAAATGGGTTTGAAATGGATTGTTGAGGAAGTCTGGGATAAATCCATGGATGGAAATCATAAACTTATTCTTGTTGGTAAAGGTTCAAAAGAAGCATTCGAAGAAGTTTTAGGAGACAAAACATTTAAAAATATTATTCCTATTGGGGCTGTCGATGATATGGTTCCTTATATTGCTAAAGCGAAGGCAGTATTGATTCCTCTTTTGCAAGGTAGTGGCTCAAGGCTTAAATGTTTAGAAGCTATGGCGCTTAAAACCTCTATTATAACAACATCTAAAGGTGTTGAGGGAACAGTTGGTCAAGGTTTTATTGTTGCGGATTCCCCGAGCCAATTTAGAGAGGCTATTTCAAATTTCATAACAGATAAAGAAAGAGATAGATTACTTTATGAGTCATTTTTAGCTAACTATTCTCTGAGTAGAAATAAGTTGAGAATAAAGGGATTACTGGAGGAACTATAAATAGAAAATGATCAATGATTCTATGGCTTATAAGAAATTAATTTACGATACAGTAATTACGGGTCATCATTCGGAATATATAGGCCACTTGATTGATAGTTTATACGATAGACCTGGTGAAGAAGGTAAGTATATATTTGTGGTACATCCAAAATTTGCTTCGTTATTTCCTGAAATTTATGATAAAGGAGAGCAATGTGACCATATAAATTGGGTTGCAATTGAAGAGAATGAATTGAAAAGTATACAAAATGGAAATTTTATTATAAGGTCTATACGTTCTATGGATATAATGAGTAGCTACGCCAAAAAGTTTGACGTAAGTTCCGTTGTAGCGCTTGATTTTCATATAATTAAATACGGAGCAATTTATAAAAGTATACCATTTACACTTTCTTCAATTCTGTTCTTACAATTCTATAGATTAAAAAAGAAAACTTTTAAGCAGAAAATAGAATTTTACAAGCGTTATTATGTAACTAAACTAGTGAGTAGAAATTCTAGTATAAAAAACATCTTCGTATTAAATGATCAGGATACAGTTGATTATATGAATATGGAGTTTAACACAGATTGTTTTAAAATGTTACCAGACCCTATTCCGAAGCTTAAGCCATTGAACAATTTTGATATTTACGGGCATTATAACATAGAACGGCATAGGAAAATTTACCTACATATTGGAACATTGGGAGAAAGAAAGGGGACAGAAGAAGTTATTAATTCTGCATATCATGTGCCAAGTTCAGAACAGCACAATATTGCAATTTTATTAGTAGGAAGAGTTGGGGATAAAAACGATTTAGTTAGGTATAAAGATACAGTTGAACAAGTAGATAGTGCAACTAATGTTCAAATGGTTTGGGATAACAAGTTTATCGATTTTCAAATGATGAAGAGTATTTTTGATCAGTGCCATGCTGTTTTATTACCTTATAAGAACGCTGAGTTTTCTAGTGGTATTCTTGGACATGCCGCTGCCGCAAATAAAATAGTTATAGCTACTAACGAAGGTCTTTTAAGGGAGTTGGTAATTAAATATAAATTGGGAGAACTCTTAGAAGATAACAATGCTTTAAACTTAGCTTTAAAAATGGTGGAAGTGATTGATAAACAAATTATTACAGTGGGGCATCAGCAATTTGTTAGAAATCATGATCCTATGATGTTTTCAAAACTTCTATTAAGTAAATAATAAATTTTATGAATCTCTATAAAATTTACAAAGAGAATTTTCATTTTTCACTCAATTTTTACAGTATATTTCTTCTGGTTACTTTTATACCAGATATTTTAGGATTACCTCCGTCGATTGTAAACTATGGTTTATGGGTTATTAAATCTGCAACTGCAATTTGGCTTGTTATATTATATAAAAAAAAATGGTTTCTACTTAATTGGGGAGAACAACTATTTATTTTTGTTTCATTCGTATATTTAGTTAATATTTTTATTGATGTTTTTTGGCAGAAATATCCTGTTGATATGGGTACCCCTATTGATTTAATTGGTTTCTGTCTAAGTATTTTGATTGCATTAGCTTTTCGGTATGACAAAGCATTTGTATCTAAAAAGTCCTATTTTTTTTTTTTAATTAGCTTGTCTATTGGTTTGTTTATAGCTTTTTTTTTAGCAAAAGAAAGTCCTTTGCCTCTGATAGGACGGTTCGATGCAAATTCCACAGTCAATACAATTAATTATGGTCAGATGGGATGTAGTCTAGCTTTAATCTCTATTTACGGTTTTTTAAATTATCCTTTTAAATACAGTAGATTATTGTTCCCAGTTCTTTTTTTATTGGGAATTATTTCAATTATGAAAGCTGGTTCTCGTTCTCCGGTAGTTGTTTTGCTACTTGTGACTATTTTTTATTTTTTTGCTAAATCAGGTTTATTAAAAGGGTTTTTTTTAGTTGGTTGTTCGGTAATAGTTTTGTTTTTTTCTATTGATTTTTTAATTGAATTGTCTGAAGCATTAGGAAGCGAGATAGTTACTAGGTTATTGTCTGCCATTGAAACTGGAGAAACTAGTGGAAGGGATCTTATTTATGAAAACGCAATAGGTCATTTCTTAGATTCCCCTGTGTTTGGTAATTACTATTTGATACCATCGGGAATTGCAAAAGGTTATTATCCCCATAATTTTTTTATAGAAGCATTCATGACTACAGGTATTTTGGGAGGTATACCATTTACTATAATGATTGCAATAATTGTTTTTAAATCTTATAATTTACTTAGTAAACGTCATCCTTCTGGATGGATAGTATTACTGTTTTTACAAATATTAATATTTGGTATGTTTTCATCATCTTTATATAGTTCTCAGGATTTCTGGGCGCTTAGTTTTTTTATATTATCTATTAATTTTTCTGAGAGTCGTACTATTAGAAGTAAACAAGTAACCATTTAAAATACTTTTATAATAATTTATTATGGAACATACTTTTGAAAGTCTTAGCCCAATTATTCTTTTTACGTACAATCGTTTAGGAGAATTAAAACAAACTATATCTGCCTTACAGGAAAATAAACTTTCAAATGATAGTATGTTGTATATATATTCAGATGGTGCTAAGAGTGATAAAGATATAGTTGCCGTAGAGGCGGTTCGAGAATATTTACAAACAGTGTCTGGTTTCAAGGAGGTTATTTTAAAATTTTCAGATGATAACAAGGGTCTAGCCTTATCTATTATTAAAGGGGTTACTACTATACTAGAGAAACATGGAAAGGCGATTGTATTGGAAGATGATTTAATGGTAAGTTCTAATTTTTTGGACTATATGAATAGCGGACTGGATTATTATGACCAAAATCCGTCTATTTTATCCATATGTGGTTATAATATGAAAATAGAAAAGGAGAAGTCAGGAAATTATCCTTATGACTTTTTTTTCGCAAAAAGATCATCTTCATGGGGTTGGGCGACTTGGAAAGATAAATGGAATGGAATTGATTGGGATGTTGAAGATTTTGATATGTTTTCGAAGGATAAAGATCAACGTAAAGCTTTCAACGAATGTGGTAGTGATATGTTCAGCATGTTAAAAAGACAACAACAAGGCAAAATTAATTCTTGGGCGGTTCGCTATAATTATCATCAATTTAAGCATAATTTATGGAGCGTGTTTCCAATGACTTCGAAAGTTAAGAATATAGGCTTTAGTAAAGAAGCCACCCATACAAATCAAAAATATAGTCGTTTCGATGTTGATTTGGACATGTCTGGTAAAACTAAATTTGATTTTACAAATGAACTTGTTTTTAATAAGGAAATCCAGAAGCAATTTAAAAGCGTAAATAGTTTGAAAAATCGGTTTTTTTATAAAATAAAAAATTGTTTTTAAATTTTTAATAAATGCTTATTTCTATATTTCAAGATTGGAAAAACAACAAGAAAAATATTAAAGCGCGTATTGTGCTTATTGGTTTTAGAATTGCACATTTGGCTGTGTATCATAAAGCTTTATTTATTCTTTTAGTACCACATTTAATATTTTATAGAATTTTTGTAGAGTGGTTTCTTGGTGTTGAATTACCATATAAAACTAAAGTTGGAAAAGGGCTTAAAATCTATCATGGGCAAGCTTTAGTTATCAATGATGGAACTATAATTGGTTTAAATTGTACGTTGAGGAATTCTACTACTATAGGCAATAAGATAAATATTGATGGTAGTACATCAAAAAGCCCTCAAATAGGGGACAATGTTGATGTTGGCTGTAATGTAAGTATTATTGGACCTTTGATTATAGGTGATAATGTTATCATTGGAGCAGGGTCTGTTGTCGTAAAAAATGTGCCATCTGGCAGTATTGTTGTGGGTAATCCAGCGCGCGTAATTAAACAAATCAAATAATTTTTCTCTTAAAAATCCCTTATGATAATAAAACCAAAAGTATTGTTCATACTTCATTTTCCGCCTCCTGTAAATGGAGCTGCAATGGTAGGGCAATTTATAAAGGACAGTGAGGTAATTAAAACAAATTTTGATCCAGATTTTGTTAATTTAACAGCATCCTTTAATCTAAAGAGTATTGGTAAGGGCGGGTTAGGTAAAATTATCACTATTCTGAGGATTTTAAGAAATGTCTTTATTAAGCTTATAAATAAGAAATATGACCTTTGTTATATGACTTTGACAGCTAAAGGTGCTGGATTTTATAAAGACTTTTTAATCGTTTTACTTTTAAAATGTTTTAGAAAAAAAATTGTATTTCATTTTCATAATAAAGGTATTGAAAAGAGGAGTAAGAAAAAGTTTGATCATTTTCTTTACCGTTTTATCTTTAAAAATACTAGCAGTATAGTACTTGCCCCATCGTTATCAAAAGATATAGAGAAATACGTTGATGTAGCAAATATTTACATTTGCCCGAATGGAATTCCGATTGAAGTAGAAAGCGAAAATATTTTTTTAGAGAATACTAATAGATATGAAGGTCGCTGTAGATTTCTCTTTTTGTCAAATATGATGAAAGAAAAAGGTGTTTTCGTTTTATTAAAAGCTTTAGATGAATTAAAACGAAGAGATGTAAACTTTGAATGTCACTTTATTGGTGCATGGTCTGGAATTTCTGAACAAGAATTTAATAAGGTAGTTGAAGAGCTTGATCTTAATAATCATATATATGCTCATGGGAAGAAATATGGAGTAGAAAAATCTTATTTTCTATTAAATACAGATGTTTTTGTGTTTCCTACGTTTTATCATAATGAATGTTTTCCGTTGGTATTATTAGAAGCAATGCAGTATGCTCTTCCTATAATTTCTACGCCTGAAGGTGGTATAGCAGATTTGGTTGTAGATGGAAAAACAGGTCTTTTAGGGGAACAGAAAAATATAAACGTGTTGGTAAATCATTTGCAAGAAGTAGCTGAGAACGAAAACTTACGTATTGATTTTGGAAAAGCAGGTAGAAAACGTTTTGAAGAGTATTATACACTTTCTGTTTTTGAGAATAATTTGCTTGGTATTTTAAACAGTTTGGTATAGAGTATTTTTTCTAATTATATATTCACTCTTGTTGAACAAAAAAATAAGTAAAATTTAGTATGGAACTTGAATACAAAACTATTTCTTGTCTTGAATACAAGTTATATGCAGATGATTTACGGTCATTTCCATTAAATCAGAAAGTAGAGATTAATACAATCAATCAATATTCATATTGTATAGCCGAAAAGGATGCAGAATTTAAAAATGCCTTACTTAATTCAGAAGTTCTGCTTCCAGATGGAGTCGGTATGACATGGGCTTCAAATTTTCTAAATGGTCATAAGATTAGAAAAATAGCAGGGGCAGATATTCATGAATATTTGTTAGATCAAATAAATGAGGCAGAAGGCTCCTGTTTTTATCTAGGGGCGTCAGAGAGTACCTTGGTTAAAATTCAAAATAAAATAAAGAAACAGTATCCCAAAATACGAGTGGGAAGTTATTCGCCTCCTTTTAAACCCTATTTTACTAAAAATGATACTACTTTAATGATACAAAAAGTTAATAACTTTAAGCCAAATATACTATTTGTTGGTATGACAGCGCCTAAACAAGAAATATGGAGTCATGCTAATAAAAAACAGTTAAATGTAAATGTTATTTGCTCTATTGGTGCTGTTTTTGATTTTTATGCAGGAACTGTTGACAGACCAAGTCAATTTTGGATTAATTTAAAATTAGAGTGGTTTGGTCGATTAATTAAAGAGCCTAAGAGAATGTGGAAACGTTATATTTATTACGGCGGGGTGTTCCTTTTTAAAATATTAAAAATAAAAATTTTAAAGAGGAACTAGTACTTCATTATTTTTTCTGAATAGAATCAATTGTAAGTGTAACATATGGTATTAGTTTTTGTATAGTGTAAATAATTTTAAAATGAGTAAAGAAAATTACGAATATTTTTCTCCAGAAGTTGAAGGTCCTGACTTTAGAACTTTATTAGATCGTTATTTAAAGTTCTGGCCTTGGTTTGTAGCTTGTGTGGGAATATGTCTGGTTATTGGAATGATTTATTTATCATTTACCAAATCGACATATATGGCAGTAGCCACCATTATCATTGCAGATGAAAAAGGAAAAGGTAGTTCTGTTGATACTGGCTTTGGTGATTTGTCATTACTTGGTGGTATCTCAACTAGTAGTATTGAAAATGAATTAGGTTTGTTAAGATCAAAGAGATTAATGTATAATGCGGTTAAAGCATTAAACCTTAATGTCAGTTATATGGAACCAAGTAGTTTTTTTACAAAAGAATATTATAAAAATAGCCCTTACGAGATTCGCATTGCTTCATTCGATTCTGATTTGTTGAGCAAGGCTATACAACTTGAAATGAATAAGTTTACTATAAAATATGTCAATGAAAAAGAAGTTGAAATAAAATTACATAACACTGATACCATTATTGTTAGTGCAGTAGGTGAAATAGTAGATTTAGAGTTTGTTAAGTTTTTTGTTGAGCCCAATGATATGGATTATAGGGTTGACGATGAGGGGAATTTTAAAAGTGTTCAAGTTGTTATTTCTGCTATTGAAAGTGTAGCATCATCAATGAATTCTAGTTTAGATGTAGGACTTGTGGATAAAAATTCAACTATGATTAAATTATCATTAGTTAACCCTTTTCCTTTAAAAGCAAAAGATGTATTAGATCAATTAATTTTTGAATATAACCAAGAGGCACTAGATGATAAAGATTTAATTGCGCGCAATACAGCATTTTTTATAGATGATCGTTTAGCAATAATTAATTCTGAATTAGATTCAGTTGAAACAGGCAAAGAGCAATTTAAGGAGTCTAATTTATTGACAGATATACAAACAGAATCTCAGTTAATAGTAAAAAATGTAAGTGATTATAATAATGAACAACAACGTATAATTACAGAGCTAGAACTTACCAATGCACTAATAAGACATCTTAGAAATAATACGACTAGCCTGTTGCCTACAAATTTAGGAATTGATGATTCTGGAACCAATGGGCTTATAAATGAGTATAATCAAAACGTTCTTGAAAAGAATAAACTTTTAAAAAGTGCGAGTGAGCAAAATCCGTTAGTAGTAAGTTTGACAAATCAAATTGAGCAAATAAGGAAAAATGTTATGGAGAGCTTACTTAGAATGCAATCGAATTTGAATATTAAAAAAAATAATTTGGACAGGCAGTCAGGTATTTTAGCATCGCAAATATCTGATGTTCCCGCGCAAGAACGTGCGTATAGAGGTATTGAGCGTCAGCAAAATATAAAAGAATCTCTGTATCTTTTTTTATTACAAAAACGAGAGGAAAATTCATTATCCTTAGCGGCTAGTGCACCGAAAGCAAAAATTGTAGATAGTGCTTATACGTTAGGGGGAGCAGTTTCCCCTAACTCGAAAATTGTTCTGTTGGTAGCTGTATTATTTGGATTATTTATTCCATTTTCAATATTAAATGTAAAGTCATTATTAAATAATAAGGTACAGAATGGAGATGACTTGAAAAAGTCTATTAAAGATTTAACTTTTATAGGGGAGTTGCCTCACGTGTTGCCTAAGGAAGCGTCTGTCATAAATCCAAATATACGAAGTAAATTATCTGAGTCTTTCAATATTTTATCAACTGATGTTCAGTACTTTGCAAAAAGAAAGGATATAGAAGATAAGTCTTTGTGTATTTTTGTTACTTCTTCTTTAAAAGGAGAAGGTAAAACATTTACCTCTGTTAATTTAGGGGTGACTTTAGCTTCTGAGGCTAATAAAGTTTTGGTTATAGGAGGTGACTTAAGAAATCCACAATTACAGCGGTATCAGAAAGATGCTGTATATCTTAATGGATTAAGTAGTTATTTAAGTGAAAATAATTTCAACGTTAAAGAATTTATTCAAGACACAGATTTGCATAATAATCTCAAGTTTATGTATTCGGGTGCAATTCCTAATAATCCAATTCAACTTTTAAAAAATTCAAAGTTGTCAATTATGTTTGAAGAATTGAAAAAAGATTTTGATTACATTATTGTTGATACCGCCCCAGTACTACAATTAGCAGATACCTTCGTGATTAGTAAGTATGCAGATTTAACATTGTATATGTTAAGAGCTTCAGAAACAAAAAAGAACGTTATTGCTCTAGTGGAAGAAATGGAAAATACAGGAAAACTGAAGAATGTAGGTTTGGTGCTAAATGATGTAAAGCTTAAAAATTCTTCTTATGGTTATGGCTATGAGTATGGCGCTTAATTTTTATACTAGTTAACCATTTCAACTTTTAAGTATTTTATAAATAGAATTCTTATAAATGAAATGGTTAATTTATTTTTGAACAAAATTAGAAATACATGGCTTCAGGTTTTTTTGCAATTTTAGATGATGTAGCGGCACTTTTAGATGATGTAGCTGCAATGAGTAAAATAGCCACTAAGAAGACGGCTGGTATATTAGGGGATGACTTAGCCGTAAATGCCGAGAAAGCATCAGGATTCGTTTCTAAAAGGGAATTACCGGTATTGTGGGCGATTTCTAAAGGGTCTTTGTTAAACAAAATTATCATTCTACCAATTGCCTTTTTATTAAGCGCGTTTTTACCTTGGGCGGTGACCTTGGTTTTAGTACTTGGGGGTATTTATCTTGCCTTTGAGGGTGCTGAAAAGATTTACGAATTTTTTGTGCCACATGAACATGAATATATTACAGCTGATACGCAACCAATGACCAAGGAAGAAATTTTGGAATTGGAAAAAACTAAAGTAAAATCAGCCATTGTAACTGATTTTATTTTATCTATAGAAATAGTAATTATTGCGTTGGGTGCAGTAATCAATGAGCCTTTAGTGACTCAAATAGCCGTGGTGTCTGTAGTTGCTCTAATAGCAACTGTAGGAGTTTATGGCATTGTAGCCTTAATTGTACGTATGGATGAATTCGGTACTAGACTTATTAACCTTAATGAAGAGGAAAATAGTATTTCTGATATCATTGGTCGCTTCTTTGTAAATGCTTTGCCAAAGGTAATAAAGGCTTTATCTGTTATTGGAACGCTTGCGCTGTTATTGGTTTCTGGAGGTATTTTTGTGCATAATATTGACTTGATACATCATATATTACCTAACGTTCCTAGTATTATAGTTGAATTCTTAGCCGGATTAGTAGTTGGTTTTATAGCACTTTTACTTTTTGAAGCAACAAAGAAACTTTTTAAAAAATAAATATTTTTTTGTGGTTACTATTAATAGGCCTTGACCTCACCTTTTATGGCATTGTAGATGGTCAAAAACACAATTTTAGTATCTAAGCCCAATGACCATTTTTCCATATAGAAAATATCGTAGCGAACCCTGTTTACAATATCGGCTCTTTCGACGATTTCACCTCTACAGCCTTGTATTTGAGCCAAACCAGTGATACCAGGTTTCAGGAAATGACGTACTAAATATTTATCTACAGAACCTTCGTACTGTTGGGTGTGAACTACCATATGTGGTCTTGGACCTACAACGCTCATATCTCCTTTTAAAACATTGAAAAACTGAGGAAGCTCATCTATGCTTGTTTTTCTTAGAATTTTACCCAATTTGGTTATTCTTACATCATTTTTGGTAGCCATTTGAGTGTTGCTAGTGTCGCTTTTGCTCATAGACCTGAACTTATAACACCAGAATATTTCTCTATTGACCCCATGACGTTGCTGCTTGAAAAACAATGGACCTTTAGAATCTATCTTCATTAAGATATATACTAATGGTGTTAACCATGATAAAACAAAAACTATGGCAAAGCTTGAAACTAGTATATCAAAAATTCGTTTAATGAGGTTAGAGTAGTCTAAATCTAATGGCGAAGCTCTTAAATTTAAGATAGGAACTGCCCCATATAATTCTAAAGACATGGCTCTCGAAAATAATTCTTTATTATCAGGAATTATTTTGATTCTTTTGAGACTGTTGTCGGCTATTTTCATGACATACTGTATCTCTGCTTTAGATAATTTAGAGGCCATACAATAGACTTCTTCAATATCGTTTTCAAAGATGTAATTAAAGGAGCTTTCTATGTCTCCTAAACAAGTAGCGTGGTTAGATTTTACATTGTCAAAATAGCCCATGTATCTATAACCATATTCTGGATTATCAAAAATACGTTTAAGCTTTTGAAGGTTTTTATCTTTACCAATTACTACAACTCTTGTGCTATTGTACCCTTTTGAGCGGTATAGTTTTTTAGCCCAATAAAACAAGATTCTAAACAGTGTTAGTAAAACACATATCTGCAAATAGACCAAAGTTAGATATTGGGGGGTGTAAGAGTTGATTCCGAAGAACACAAATGAGGTGAAATAAACTAGCCCATAAATAATGAATAGTATTATAAAGCTTTTAAAGTTGGTCATAAAACCATCTCTTCTGGCAGTAGGGTAAAAGTTTAAACTGTATGTGGTAATAAGCCATGTTAGATTATAGTAGAGTATACTATAACCATTTAAATAAGTATCTAGTGTATACATATAAAGTGTCAAGTTAATGAACAGTATATGTACCACAAATGATACGGGAATAATGAAATTAGATTTCTTCATTGAAGCTTTTAATAATGGTTAAT
>NZ_JBDVOT010000025.1:0-12452 GCF_039968975.1 Maribacter sp.
TATCTTTACAAATGATGGAGATTTTATGGTAACCCTTACGGTAACCGATAATGAAGGGGCAATAGACACATCAAGTATAAATATCGCGGTAAACGCTCCAATGGACAATGCAACATTGTTCGTGTTGAACGCGGATAATGATAGTCAGTTGTATGTGCTGACCGATGGTCTTCAGATCACCAAGTCCGATATCGGTAATACACCATTGGGTATTATCTATAATGCAGATTTAAATCCGGGTAATGTCACGTTCAATTTGACAGGTCCTGTAAATCAGAATAAGTCAGAAGGGCCTTCTGCACCATATTCCCTGTTCGGTGATATTGGGGTTGATATTCAAGGAAAAGAGTTCCCTGTTGGTAATTATACCTTGGCTGTCACGACCTCTTCCGGCGTAAGCCAAACGGTCAGTTTCACTGTTGTGAGCGGACCTCCTGTGAATATGCCGCCGTTGGTATCTCTATCGGGTAATGTGGACGGTAGCGTTCCTTTTAAAGTAAATTTCACCAGTACGGGGTCTACGGACGGCGATGGCAACATCACGGGTTATTTATGGGATTTTGGAGACGGAAATACTTCGGACGAACAGAATCCATCACATACCTATGCGACAGGTGGTGATTACGATGTATCGCTGACATTGACCGATGATGATAATGCGACAGGTACTGAGAGTATTAGTGTTACTGCTGTAGATCCTAGCGATATTGATAAAGTTATAAGCTTTACACTAATGAATGCTACCGACCAAAGTGAGTTGTTCGAAATACATAATAATATGAATATTAACACTACTGATGCAATAGACGTTAATATTCGAGCAAATACAGATCCAGGAATAGTTGGAAGTGTAAAATTTGAATTGTCTGGTACACTTAATAGGACTTGGATAGAAACAAATTCACCTTATGCGCTTTATGGTGATTTTAATGGTGAGTTCATGCCTACAACTTTTCCGCTTGGATCCTATACCTTGAAAGCAATACCGTATGCCATAGGAGGTGCTTTAGGTGAAATTGGACAATCATTGACGGTCAAATTTAATGTAATACTAGCAGTATCAACAGCGAAGACGGTTGAAACTACTATGAGTATTTTTCCAAATCCTGCCTCAGAGAGCATAACGGTTTCTTTTGATGAACCTACAAGTCTTACACAGATTTATATATATGACATTACAGGAAAATTGGTGCAAATTTTAAAAATGAATGATAGTCAAGATGTAGGTACCTATCTTATTGGAGTTCAAGATTTACCTACAGGTTCTTATTTTGTTAGAACCATTGATTCAGAAGGAAAACAGTCACAACAGCAAATGGCAATTAAGCGATAATCTAGTCTCAAAAAAAAATTTAAGATGAAAAATTTCAATTTTAAACAAAACAGGCTCCTTAAGAAAGCGAAATGCTTTAGCTCATTTAGTCTTAAGATGTTGTCAATGGCAAACGAGATAAATTCTATAATCATAATTTTATTTCTATTGATTTTTGGAGTTAATGAACTTAAAGCACAAAGCTTTGGTCAAAGTAATCTTAATTATAATGGTAATGCAGCTGTAAGCCAGGGAACATCTTTAATGTACGGTCCTGATGGCAGGTTGTACGTTTTAAATGTTAATGGAACTATTGACATATATACTGTTCAGAAAAATGGTAGTAATGATTATGTGGTTACAACTTCTGAAAAGTTATTGGATGTTAAAAATATTCCGAATCATAATGATGATGGGAGTTCAAATAGCGGAGATAATAGAGAAGCTACAGGTTTAACGGTAACCGGTACTGCAGCAAATCCAATAATTTATGTTACTTCAAGTGATTCACGTATAGGTGGACCAAATGGAGATTTTAATTTAGATACAAACTCTGGTGTAATTACACGATTTATTTGGACAGGAGCAACGTGGGATGTCGTAGATATTGTTAGAGGGTTACCTAGATCAGAGGAAAACCACGCAACAAATGGGTTGGAGTTTGTGTCGATTAATGGAGTGGATTTTTTAATAGTTGCTCAAGGTGGTCATACAAATGCAGGGTCTCCTTCAGATAATTTTGCATGGACAACTGAGTACGCACTATCTGCAGCAATTTTATCAGTTAATTTAGACCTAATTGAGGAAATGGATGTTAAGAATGATGGTAGAAATTATATTTATGATATACCCACATTAGATGATCCCAGTCGTGAAAATATTAACGGAATAGTAGATCCAGATGCTACAGGTTATAATGGAATAGATACGAATGACCCATGGGGTGGTAATGATGGATTGAACCAAGGTAAAATTGTAATTGGTGGTCCCGTTCAAATTTTTTCACCAGGATATAGAAATGCGTATGATTTGGTTGTGACTAACTCTGGAGCTGTATATGTTACTGATAATGGCGCTAATGGTGGCTGGGGTGGATTTCCAAATAACGAAGGTACTGGTAATGTTACTAATGAGTATAATTCTAGTGAACCGGGAAGTAGTTCTTCAATTGGCGGTGAAAAGGTTGATAATGAAGATCATTTAACTTTAATTACAAATAATATTCAAGGGTATTCTCATGGTGCATTTTATGGAGGGCACCCTTCACCTATTAGGGCAAACCCTACATCTGCAGGACTTTATACAAATCCGTCTGTTAATAATACTAACAATGCAGTTTATAGAACATTAATATATGATCCAACGGGGTTAAAAGGTGCAGGTTATACAACTGATATAGATATTGGATTACCTGTTGATTGGCCACCAGTTCCTGTAAGTATGACAGACTCAAATCAAGGAGATTGGAGAGGACCTTCAGTTCCAAATCCTGATGGACCAAATGATGCAATAGTAACCGTTTGGGATAACAATACTAATGGTATAGATGAGTACACGTCTACAATTTTTGCAGGCTCGGAAAGTATGGTAGGAGATCTTATTGCAGGTGAAAATAATGGCGGTATTTTGAAAAGAGTTAAATTAAACTCAGATGGCAGTTTAAATAATTTGACAGATCCTTTTGCTTCTGGTCTTGGTGGTAATGCATTAGGTATTACATGTAATTCTGACTATGACCCTTTTCCAGGAACCATTTGGGTAGCTACATTTAATGGAACTATTAAGATATTAGAGCCACAACCTCAAGTAGTATGCTTGGATCCGTCTGACCCATCATATTCAGGTATAGCAGACACGGATCAGGATGGTTATACGAATCAAGATGAAGTTCAGAATAATGTTGATCATTGTAACGGTGGGTCTCAGCCAGACGATTTTGACAAAGCAGCTGGTGGGGTGTTAGTTTCAAACTTAAATGATAATGATGACGACAACGATGGAATTTTAGATTCAAATGACCCATTTCAAATAGGTGATCCTTTGGATAATGGGACTGACGCATTTAATATACCGGTATTTAATGAGTTGTTTTCTGATAATCTTGAATTGGGAGGGTATTTAGGATTGGGATTTACTGGACTCATGAACAATGGAGCGGCAAATCCAAATTGGTCTAATTGGCTGGATGTTGTAGATGCAGGTCCTAATGCCAATGATATTTTAGGAGGAGCAGTCGGAGCAATGACTATGCAAATGACTTCAGGGACGGCATTAGGTATCTCAAATAATCAAGAAAAGGGTTTTCAATATGGTGTTAATGTAGATCAATCAACAGGTTCTTTTATTGCTTCAGGTAGATTATTCAGTTTTACTGATCCTGAGCAATTATATGGTAACCAATCACCAGTTGATAGTGAATTAGGGATTTTTATTGGTGACGGAACGCAAAGTAATTATATAAAAGTAGTTTTAACTAAAAATGGAATAGTTGCTTTACAGGAAATTAATGATATTCCTCAGACACCATTAACGGCAACATTAACTACTACAAATAGACCGTCAAGCAACGTAATTTTTTCATTCAATATTGATGCTGTGACAGCAGATGTGCAGATCTTATATAGTATTGATGGTAACACAGCTGTTTCTCTTGGAACAATAGCCGCTTCAGGCTCTATAAAGACAGCTATACAAGAATCTTCTGAAATTCTGGCTGTGGGTTTAATTGGAACATCTAATGAGGTAGGTAAAGAAGTTGAAGGTACTTGGGATTTTCTTAATGTTGCGGGAAGTAAACCTATAATTTCTCAATCTTTGGCTGATTTGGATATATTGATAGGTTCACCAGACCAAGACATTAATTTAACCGAATATTTTAATGATGACCAAGGTATCGCAAATTTGATTTTTACGGTGGAAAATAACTCTAATACAGCCATAGGAGCTGATATTTCAGGAAATATATTGTCTTTAAATTTTCCTGACTCGGAAACTAGTTCTGAAATAACTATTAGGGCTACAGATTCGAATTCTTTATTTGTAGAGCAAAGTTTCATGGTAAATATAATTGAACAGCCAGGCGTTTTATTTAGAGTAAATGCTGGTGGCGGAAGTATTTCAGCTACAGATTTTCCAAATCCTGATTGGGAAGGTAATGAAGTCGCAGGGGCTTCCAGTGGAAATAATTTTGCAGTTAACGCAGGAAACATTTCAACATATACAGGTACCAGTATACATTCTTCAGTTCCTGAATATGCTCCTCAGGGAATTTTTGATAAAGAGCGATGGGATCCTACTGGTTTACCCGAAATGGAATGGATATTTAATACTGGAAATGGAACTTTTACGGTAAATCTATTTATGGCCAATGGTTACCCTTCAACCGGTTCTCCTGGTCAACGAGTGTTCGATGTAAATATGGAAGGAGAGTTGGTAATAAATGATAAAGATCTTTCTGCCCAATATGGTGATAAGATGGGTGCTATGGAGAGTTATCAAGTTACGGTAACCGATGGTGTTTTAAACATTGAATTCATACATCAAGTTGAAAACCCGTTAATTAATGCCATTGAAATTCTTGGTGCGGGTAGTATTGTAAATTCTCCAATAATGATTGATCCTGTTGTTAATCAGGTTAATAATCCTGGTGATACACCAAACCTTAATGTGACGGCTAGTGGAGGTGATCCAAATGAGAATTTTACTTTTTCTGCAACCGGTTTACCACAAGGTTTAAGTATTGAGCCAACACAAGGTGCTATTTTAGGTACTATTTCCTCGTATGTTACAGATGCTGGTCAGTATGATGTAACCGTAACAGTCAGCAAGCCATCTTCAACACCCGCAAATGTAAATTTTGCTTGGACAGTTAGCGATCCTAACTCGGCTAATGCAGTTTTATACCGTATAAATGCTGGGGGTGATTACGTAGCTTCCAACGATACATCTATTTTAAACTGGGCAGCAGATCAAGCTTTGACTGGTGCAAATGGTAATGCGCAAAATGGAACTCCCTCACCATTTGTAAATTCTTCTAATGATGATAAAACGTACGGGCAAGTACTACCAGGTTTGTTTGTAAATAATACATCTTATCCAAATAGTATTTTTTCGACAGAAAGGTATAATACTTTAGAGGTGCCTGATAATATGCAATGGAATATTCCTCTTTCTTCGGGTTCTTATACTGTCAACTTAATTTTTGCAGAAATATGGACGGGAGCAAATACAGCTGGTAAACGTGTATTTGACGTTGAATTAGAAGGTGAGGTCGTTTTAAATGATTTTGATCAAACTGCCACTTATGGCTTTGCCACAGCTGGTGTTGAGAGTTTTATTATAGAGGTAAAAGATGGAAATTTAGATATTGATTTTATTAAGGGGATAGAAAACCCTAGTATTAAAGGTATAGAGGTTATTTCTAATAGTAGTCCAGTAGATAGTAATTGGACGAATATCACCAATCTTACGGAACATACTCCACGGCATGAAAATTCGTTTGTTCAGTTAGGTGATAAATTTTACTTATTTGGTGGTCGCGAGAGTGCGGACAAAATGGATATTTATGACTACGCTACTGACACATGGTCACAAGCAGCTTCTACCGCACCATTTGAATTTAATCATTTTCAGGCTGTAGCATATGAAGGTTTAATTTGGGTTATAGGTTCATTCAAGGATAATGGTTATCCAAATGAAACACCTGCAGATTATATATACATGTATGATCCTGTAATGGATTCTTGGATTCAAGGTCCTGAAATACCGAATGGGCGAAAAAGAGGTTCAGCAGGTTTAGTAATGTACAATAACAAATTTTATGTAATTGCTGGTAACACTATTGGTCATAATGGTGGTTATATTCCTTGGTTCGATGAGTTTGACCCAGCTACAGGTCAATGGACTGTTTTAACGGATGCACCTCGCTCAAGAGATCATTTTCACGCTACTGTTGTAGATAATAAACTATTTGTCTTAGGGGGTAGGCTAACTGGTGGTGAGGGAGGAACCTTTGCACCGGTTATCCCTGAAGTAGATGTTTACAATTTCACAACTGGCAGTTGGTCAACATTACCATCTTCTTCTAATTTACCTACTCCACGTGCTGCATCTGCGACTGTTAGTTTTAATGGAAAAGTAGTTGTTATAGGAGGAGAAGGAAATGGACAGGCGTATGTTAATACTGATGAATTGGACGTGAATACTAATACATGGTCATCTTTAAGTGATCTTAATTATCCACGTCATGGAACCCAAGGTATTGTTTCTGGAGATGGTATATGGATATCTTCCGGGTCTCCTAATCAAGGTGGAGGTAATCAAAATAATATGGAGGTGTATGGAGTGGATAATCCAACTGGAACATCTGTACTGCCAAGTATTTTGACAGTACCATCTTCACTTGCATTACAAGAAGAAGGAACAGAAGATTTATCAATTGAAATATCCGGTGGAAATCAAGGTATTTATATTCAATCCATGTTATTGACAGGTTCAAATACGGCTAATTTTAATATAGTTGGACCAAGTAGTTTTTTAATAGAGGCAGGATCAACTGAAACTATTCAAATTGAACATACTGGTACCCAATCTGGAGATGCCGCTACTTTAGTGTTGACATACAGCAATAACAATACTTCAACAATTAGTATCTCAAGTGGAGAAGGTAACCCAACTTCTGGTTTACCTCCAGTAGTTACAAATCCTGGAGCTCAAATGAGTGTAGATGGTGATACTGTTAATTTGCAAATTGTTGCTAATGATGAAAATACAGATTCTTGTGGTCCATTAAGCTACTCAGCTACAAATTTACCACCGAATTTATCGATTGATTCTGCTACAGGTTTAATTTCAGGAACCATAATTGGTGGATCTGGTAGTGGTACGGCCGGTGCTTTTATAGAGAATAATGGAATAGTCATTCTAGAGGCAGAAACCGATTTTGTCGATACTTCAGGAGGATGGAATCTTGAAACGGAAGCAGGAAATACCTATATGGTTGCAAGTACTGATCATTTTGGGAATCTTAATGGACAAAGTATAAATTATGATGTGGAAATAACCACACCAGGAGTGTATCGCTTTCATATGAAATCTAAAATTTCCGGACCATCCTCTACAGATCAAAATGATACTTGGTTTAAAATAGAAAATACTTCGGATGTTCATTTCTTTACCGTTCAGGGAGGAACACTTTCTAGCACTCAGCAATTTTTAAATGAATTGAATGATTCTCAAAGTACATCTAAAACTCTTTATTGGCCTAAAGGTAATGATGAAGGTAGACCGGATCATGGTGATGAGAATCCTGGAAATAGCGGTTTTTTTAAGGTATATACCAATACAGTATCTAATTCGTGGACGTCCAAAACAATAGATAATAATGGGTGGCCGATTTATGCTTATTTTCAAAATCCTGGTACTTACAAAATAATTATGAGTGAGCGTTCAGAGGGGCATATGATTGATCGTCTCGCATTAACATTAATAGACGGTAGTACTGGAACAGGAGTTAACAACTCTATATTAAACGGCTCACCTTCAGAACAAAATGTTGGTGCTACCCTTGGTGCCTCGGAAAGTAGTCCCTACAATGTTGAAATAACAGTAAATGATGCTTGTGAACCTTCTTCAAATACAGTAGTGGATTTTAATTGGAATGTTACTGCTCAACCAGTAGGAAATCCCGAGGCAGTTGTTCAGGTAACCACAGGAGATGAATTAGGTGCATCAACTTATGGTGATAATTCTTTTATTATAAATAATACAGGTGATGACGACATATTAAATATTACTATTAATACAGAGACTGGTTTTATGATGGATGTGGTCTTTGATCCAGTAGGAACAGCAGGAGATAGTGTTGCAAAATGTTTATCAGCAGGTAATGCAGGAAACACTTCAGGTGCTGTTGGCTTAACAGTACCTGGAAATGGAGGTTCAGATAGTGCAGATTGCATAAGTGTGTTTGAACAACCCCATAATGGTATTAATAATGCAGAAGGTTTTGATGTTTTAAACTTAAATTTTACAGATTTTAATCCTGGGGAATCATTTGCTTTTGGTGTTGATATCGACCCTACAACTATTAAAGGTGATTTATCATCTGGTGATGCTGGGTCAATTTCTGGATTTGAATTAATTGGAGCTACAATTAATATAGAATTTGCAAGTGGAGTAATTTATAAGACCAGTTTGTTTGATGAAGGTTCAATTGGAGGTTCAGATGCAATAATTAATAGTGAAAGTAATAGTTTGGTAGCACCATCTATTCTTGTTGATGGTTCAGCTGCATCGAGATTGGTATCACAAGAAAGTCAGATTATACAAATTACAGGAGAGCCGAATGCAATGGTTAGTTTATTGCGTGTCGATGGTAGATTACATATAGATGCAGGTAATCCTTCCATCGGTTATGATATAGATTTATTCGAAGCTAATGAAGCTATGATTAAAGAGTTGTATACAGCTCAGCTTGATGCTTCTGGAGTAGCGAATATTCCAGTTTTATTAACTGAAACAACGGGAACTGCCGGAACACCTAATGGAGGTATTAATCATTTTATAGCCGTGGTAACTGGTGATAATGGTGTAAACAGTGTAGCTTCTAATACTATAGTCCTAGATTATGATCCATCATTAGCTCAATCTAATTTGTCAATTTCTTATAGTTTACAAGGTCGCACAGATTATACAATGGATTTATTTGTAGGAATATATGAAGTAGGCTCATTGACTCCATTATTGGAGTTTACACCAACTGGAGATTTTAATGGGGATGCTATCCTTGTAGGAATTCCACAAGGTATTTATGAAGTTGCGATAAAGTCTGGCATGCATTTACAAAAAGTTTCAACCTTAACCTTAGTAGCAGGAGAAAACAGTTTAGATATAGGAGAACTTAGGGTAGGTGATGCTAATAATGACAATACAGTGGGATTAGAAGATTATTCTTTCTTAGTAACAACTTTTAATCTGAGTACAAGTAACGCTAGTTATAGTCCTCAAGCAGATTTTAATGGAGACGGCTCTGTTGGCTTGGAAGATTTTTCACTTTTAGTAACTAATTTTAATGTTGAAGGGGAAATGCCTAGTGGGTTCTAACTTTAAAAATAAATTATTTGATATAAAAAAAGGAGACCAAATAGGTCTCCTTTTTTTATAAAGCATTTTGTATAATTATTCCTCCATAGAGTGATATACATTTTGTACATCATCATCTTCTTCTAATTTTTCTAGCAGCTTTTCTACATCTGCAGCTTCTTCTTCGTTGAGTGTCTTCGTTACTTGTGGTATACGTTCAAAGCCTGAAGATAAAATTTCTATTTCACGGTTTTCCAGTTCTTTCTGTAGAGCACCAAAACTCTCAAAAGGTCCGTAGATTAGAATTCCATCATCGTCTACGAAAACTTCTTCTGCTCCGAAATCAATTAATTCTAACTCTATTTCTTCTGGGTCTAAACCTTCTGCAGGAATACGGAAATTGCAAGTATGATCAAACATGAATTCAACAGAACCAGATGTACCTAAGTTACCATTACATTTATTGAAGTAACTTCTAACATTGGCAACCGTTCTTGTATTGTTATCCGTAGCAGTTTCTACTAGTACGGCAATGCCATGAGGTGCATATCCTTCAAAAAGAACTTCTTTATAATCACCCAGGCTTTTGTCACTTGCTCTTTTAATAGCGCGCTCAACATTGTCCTTAGGCATGTTGACCGACTTGGCATTTTGAATAACTGCTCTTAGTCTTGAATTAGAATCTGGATCTGGTCCGCCTTCTTTTACGGCCATTACAATATCTTTGCCTATACGAGTAAAGGCTTTGGACATTGCTGACCATCTTTTCATTTTACGTGCTTTTCTAAACTCAAAAGCTCTTCCCATGGTAAATTATTTTAAACAAATGTACAAAAACGTATAACGTTCAGAAATCAATAAATGAATTTCGTGAATGCCATTTTTGACTATTGATGTTGGTTGTTAAAATTCACTTTCTATTATATCTTCTATTGTTCTAGCTAGAACAAAATCTTTTTCGGTAACACCGTTTGCATCGTGAGTGTTTAAACGAATATTTAAGGTATTGTATACATTACTCCAATCTGGGTGATGACTTTGGGCTTCACATTCAAAAGCAATTCTTGTCATCACAGAAAATGCTTCCTTAAAATTTTTAAATTCAAATGTGGTTTCTATGGCTCCATCCACATATTCCCATCCGTCAAGTTGACCCAAATAGTCCGCTATTTGCTGGTCAGTAAATTTTTCCATTTCTTTCATAATTGCTACTAATTTAAAACATGATGGTCAATAATATCTTGAAAAGTAAACTGTAAATTTTTGGGTAAGGTATTGGTCTTTGGCAAAACAGCCAAATATCTATCTTCATTGGTGGTATACACCCTTTTTATAATAGGATTAAAATTGCCAACACGTTCTAATATTTCTGTTATAAAATCTTCATGATGCGTTAAGTCGTTACTTCCTAAGTGATAAATACCAGTTTTGTTTCTATTTATAAGATAATGAATTTGTTGGGTTAATTTATCGTCATTGGTGACATTTAATATCAAATTAGGAAATACTTCAACAGGTTCATTTTCTATAATAGCCTTTTTCATATCCTTGACCCTGGGAGAGCTATTGCCAAATACCATGGGCACTCTTAGTATAGCCATTTTGTTTTTTGGTAGCCTAAGCAACATATTTTCAATCTTGATTTTGAGTCTACCATAAACACTTTCAGATAAAGTCTTGTCCATCTCGTAAGATGGATATTTGCTATACGCGTCAAAAACATTGGCAGATGAAATAAAGTATATCTTACAATCTTCTTTTAAAATATATTCAGCAATATGATTATGCGCAATGACTAGGGCTGCAAAATTTCCCCTTAAAGCAGAAATAATTACTTGTGGCTTAACCTCTTCTAAAACTTCAACGATATCATCTTCTTCAAGGTTATAATGTACAAATTGCTTATTTGCTGAAAACGTATTTGCAGCATGGCAATAGGTGCCATAGGTATCAAAATAATTACAAAGCTCTTTGTAAATAGCATTACCTATGAATCCGCTTCCGCCAAGAATCAATATTTTTTTAGAGTCTAATTTCAAAAAATAGAAAGTTCTGTTTCTGTAGTTAATTTTTCTAGGGCAAGCATTCCTAATTTAGAATTTCCTTTTGGGTTAAGTCCTGGAGACCAAGTAGATACACAGAATTTATTTGGTAATAATGCAACGATGCCGCCACCTACACCACTTTTGCCTGGTAAGCCAACTTCAAAGGCAAATTCCCCAGCTTCATCGTAAAATCCACAAGTAAGCATTATAGCATTAATACGTTTTACTTGAGTTACGGTTAAGAATATATTATTTCTTCTACATTTTCCATGATTCATGAACATAAAAAATGTGTTGGTTAATTGTGCACAACTCATGCTGAGTGAACATTGATGAAAATAAAAATCTAAAACTACATCTACGTCATTTTTTAGATTTCCATAGGATTTTAAAAGATTTGCAGCTGCAAAATTCCGGAAACCTGTTCGTTTTTCAGAATTTGCTACGTCTACATCGTAATCAATAGAATCGTCGTTTGCAATATCTTGAACGAATGCTAAAAACTCTTCCTTCGGATTTTCTAATTGAGATACTAAAATATCGGCAATTACAATGGCACCCGGATTTATCAAAGGATTTCTAGGAATTCCATTTTCTAATTCCAAAAGCGATAAATGATTAAAAGGGTCTCCAGATGGTTCAACATCTACACGTGTCCAAATCTTTTCTCCAATTAACCCTAAGGCCATTGAAAGACTTAAAACTTTAGATATACTCTGTATAGAAAAACGTTCTTCTGAATTGCCTGCAGAATAGTTTTGTTGTTTGTTATCTATAAGATGAATGCCAAAATTATTTACATCAACCTTTGCTAATTCTGGAATGTAATCTGCAATCTTACCCTTATTCTTTTCTTTACTGGCAGCTTCATTTATAGTGGTAAGAATACGTTGAAAATCTATCATTTACTTTTTGTAAAAGGGTAATTTAACTATAGTTGCTGGTACAGCTTTCTTTCTAATTTGAATGTTTATTTTGCTACCTATTTCCGTAAATATAGGAGGAACATAACC
>NZ_JBDVOT010000026.1:0-12180 GCF_039968975.1 Maribacter sp.
AAATTTGCTTCAGATTTTAGTCAGAAATACAAAATGCCCACTATTAGACTAGATGAGCATGCCGTATCGTTATTGACAAAATATAGATGGCCGGGTAATATTAGACAATTAAGAAATATTGCTGAGCAGGTTTCTGTTTTAGAGGAAAATAGAGCTATTACAGCTGCAACTTTGAACGGTTACCTACCCCATAACACTACAAGCAATTTACCTGCCGTAGTCTCAAACACTAAATCTGAGAGTGATTTTAGTAACGAAAGAGAAATTTTATATAAGGTATTGTTTGACATGAAAGGAGACCTCAACGATCTTAAAAAGTTGACGATGGAGCTCTTAAAAAACAATGATTCTGAAAAGGTTCAAAAAGACAATGAAAACTTGATCCGTAAAATTTACGGTAACGATGATGAAGAAGACGTCGATATTGAACATGAAGCACAAGAAGATTCTTCTATGAATCTATTGCACCTACCTGAACCCAAACAAGAAGAAGCTTCTATTATTCAAGAATCTTACGAGGACAAATATCATTTTGCCGAAGAAATTCAAGAAGAAGAAACCCTATCTTTACAGGAGAAGGAAGTAGAGTTGATTAAAAAATCTTTAGAACGTAACCGCGGAAAAAGAAAGGCTGCAGCAACAGAATTAGGTATTTCTGAACGAACACTTTATCGCAAAATAAAACAGTACGACCTTTAATCTAAAACGAATCTCAATTCAATGAAATACCTTAAAAAATCTTTACTATACACACTACCCATAATCTTACTACTAAGTTGTGGTGTATATAATTTTACCGGTGGTAATGTAGGTGAAGCCAAAACCTTTAAAGTAAATTATTTTCAGAATTACGCTACACAGAGTCCCGGTTCTACTTTTGAACCAGGGGTTGATAGGGATTTCACTTTGGCCTTACAGGACAGAATTCAAAATCAGACGAGTCTAGAACTAATAAGTACCGGTAATCCCGATCTATTATATGAAGGTGAAATAACCGAATATAAAATTTCACCTATGTCTGCAACTGCGGCACAAACAGCAGCACAGAACAGACTGTCTATTAGAGTTAAAGTACGCTTTTACAATCAGCTAAAAGAAGACGCAGCTTTTGACCAAAGTTTTTCTTTCTTCTATGATTATGATGCTGACACACAATTAGCGACCATTAAGAGTGAAGCTCATGAAATCATTTTTGAACGATTGACACAAGATATTTTCAACGCCTCATTGGCAGATTGGTAAATTACATGAACGTTAAGGACTTTACATATTTTCTAGAACATCCTACCAAAGTGGTAGAACCCATACATACAAAACATCTAGAAGATATTATTGACGAATATCCTTATTTTCAAGCTGCACGAGCATTACACTTAAAAGGATTAAAAAATCTAAATAGCTATAAATACAACAAAGCGCTTAAAGTAACTGCAGCATATACTACAGATAGAGATGTTCTTTTTGAATTTATAACATCTAAAGATTTCTTACAATTTGACCCTACCAAAAGTACCATTGCCGAAATTGAAGAAAGCAAAGAAATTGAAATAATAGAGGAGGTCGAAGAAACACCTACGGCAGACCAAATTGAAATTGCTGAAAATGAAGAATCTCCTATTACAACAGAAGAAGTAAGTACACCAGATGAATCTACCGAAGAAGTAGAAGTTCAAGAAATTGAAACTTTAGAACCTGATGCATCAGATATTATTGTCGCAGCTACCACTGCCTCTCTTATAGCTCCATCCGACGATAAACCATTACCACAAAACGAAGAAGATGCCGACAAAATTCTAGACCCAGCATTATTTCAATCTAAAAATCCTGCCAATACCGAAGATGAAAATGCTCTTGACATAGGCAAACCATTAACTTTTGATGCTAAAGAAAAATATTCTTTTTCTGAATGGCTTAGTCTCGCATCAAAGAAACCTTTAGAAAAATCTGAAGATAATATTGCTGAAGAAGTTCATGAAGAAATTATTGAGCTCCAAGCTGAGGTAAAAGAAAGCAAAATTGAAAAAACCATCTCTAAGGCACAAGAACAGAAAGTTACCCCAAAACCAATTAGAGAACCCAAGGTTAAAAGTGAAGCAATTAAAAAGAAATACGACCGTATAGATAAGTTTATAGCTTCTAACCCTAAAATTGTACCGACAGAACAAAGTGCGATCATAGATATCTCAAGCTCTTCTAAAATTGACCATAACGAGCTGATGACAGAGACTTTAGCGAGGGTTTACCTGGAACAAAAAAAGTATAAAAATGCAATTCAAGCTTACAAAATTTTAAGTTTGAAATATCCAGAAAAAAGTAGTTTCTTTGCAGACCGAATTAAGACGGTAGAAAAATTACGAAAAGATAATAAATAATTTAGAATGAGTACATTTTCAATTTTCCTAATACTTATCATTGTTGTTTGCTTATTGCTAGTATTAGTGATCATGGTACAAAATCCAAAAGGTGGCGGACTTTCTTCTTCTTTTGGTGGAGGAGGTAACCAAGTTGTTGGTGGAGTTAAAAAAACAGGTGACTTTTTAGATAAAAGTACTTGGACCCTTGCAGGTTTGTTAATAGTTTTAATCTTAGCATCTAACGTTGCCCTTAAAGGTAACTTTGGTGATGCAGATTCAAAATTATTACAAGGTGATGATATTGAAACCGTAGTGCCAGAAGCTCTGCCAGAAACAGTAACACCACCTGTAACTAACGAGGCTACACCGTCGGATAGTTTATAAAAATACTACTACAATATATTTTAAATGCCAGCTTGTCATAAGCTGGCATTTTTTGTTTACAATTTGTCAGGAAATAGGCAATGGCATAATTTCTGCCTTTGCATACCCACGAAACTAAAAATCAATTTTAAAAATTAATAATTATGGCTAAAGTTAATATCAAACCATTGGCAGACCGAGTTCTTATCGAGCCAATGGCAGCTGAAACTAAAACTGCATCTGGACTATATATTCCTGATACCGCAAAAGAGAAACCTCAGAAAGGTAAAGTTGTTGCCGTAGGTCCTGGAACAAAAGATGACAGTGTTACCGTTAAAGTTGGTGATACAGTTCTTTACGGAAAGTATGCTGGTACTGAATTAAAATTAGAAGGTACCGATTATTTGATGATGAGAGAAAGTGATATTCTTGCTATTATCTAATAACTAGCAATTGGCTGCTGGCTTTTAGCCATTAGCCTATAAGTTTTTATTTAAAAATTAATAATCTTCTTGACTTTATACCCAGTGTAAAAAGTCATAAATCAAAATAAAATTAAAGATGGCAAAAGATATTAAGTTTGATATAGATGCAAGAGACGGCCTTAAAAGAGGTGTTGACGCATTGGCAAATGCTGTAAAAGTAACATTAGGACCAAAAGGTAGAAACGTTATCATCAGCAAATCATTTGGTGCTCCACAAGTAACTAAAGATGGTGTTACCGTTGCAAAAGAAATTGAATTAGAGAACCCATTAGAAAACATGGGCGCACAAATGGTGAAAGAAGTTGCTTCTAAAACCAATGACCTTGCAGGTGACGGTACTACTACCGCAACTGTACTTGCACAAGCTATCGTAAAAGAAGGTTTGAAAAACGTTGCTGCAGGTGCAAACCCAATGGATTTAAAAAGAGGTATCGACAAAGCTGTAGAAGCTATCGTTGCAGATTTAGCTAAACAAGCTAAAAAAGTAGGTGATTCTTCTGAGAAAATTAAGCAAGTTGCTTCTATCTCTGCTAACAACGACGAAACTATTGGTGATTTAATCGCTCAAGCTTTCGGTAAAGTTGGTAAAGAAGGTGTTATCACCGTTGAAGAAGCTAAAGGTACCGATACTTACGTTGACGTAGTTGAAGGTATGCAGTTTGACAGAGGTTACCTTTCTCCATATTTCGTAACCGATTCTGAAAAGATGGTTTCTGAATTAGAAAGCCCATACATCTTGTTATTTGACAAGAAAATCTCTTCAATGAAAGATTTACTTCCTGTATTAGAGCCAGTTGCTCAGTCAGGTAAACCATTATTGATTATTGCTGAAGATGTTGATGGTGAAGCATTGGCTACATTGGTAGTAAACAAATTAAGAGGTTCTTTAAAAATTGCTGCTGTTAAGGCTCCAGGTTTTGGTGACCGTAGAAAAGCAATGTTAGAAGATATCGCAATCTTAACTGGTGGTACCGTTATTTCTGAAGAAAGAGGTTTCTCTTTAGATAACACTACTTTAGACATGTTAGGTACTTGTGAAAAAGTACAGATAGACAAAGACAATACTACTGTTGTTAACGGCGGTGGTGTTGCTAAAGACATAAAAACAAGAGTTAACCAGATCAAATCTCAAATTGAGACTACGACGTCTGACTATGACAAAGAAAAACTTCAAGAGCGTTTGGCTAAATTAGCCGGTGGTGTTGCAGTTCTTTACGTAGGCGCAGCTTCTGAAGTTGAAATGAAAGAGAAAAAAGATCGTGTTGATGATGCATTACACGCTACAAGAGCTGCCGTTGAAGAAGGTATTGTTGCTGGTGGTGGTGTTGCTTTAGTTAGAGCAAAATCTGTTCTTGCAAAAGTTACTACTGAAAATGAAGATGAAGGTACAGGTTTACAGATTGTTGCCCGTGCTATTGAAGCTCCTTTAAGAACTATCGTTTCTAACGCTGGTGGTGAAGGTTCTGTAGTTATCGCAAAAATACTTGAAGGTAAAGGTGACTACGGTTACGATGCTAAATCTGAAAAGTATGTTGAAATGATGAAAGCCGGTATTATCGATCCTAAGAAAGTAACTAGAGTAGCATTGGAAAATGCAGCATCTGTTTCTGGTATGATCTTAACTACTGAATGTGCTTTAACAGACATTAAAGAAGATGCTCCGGCAATGCCTCCTATGGGCGGCGGTGGCGGTATGCCAGGCATGATGTAAATCGACAGCGTCGACAGGCAATCATTAGCTTGTTCTTACAGTTTATATTATTTAAAACCGCTCTTGAAATATCAAGAGCGGTTTTTTTTATTTCAAAAATAAGCAACAAAAAAACCACCTTCTGAATATGAAGAAGGTGGTTTTGTCTTTCAAACAGTATTAACTAATAAAGCTACAACCTGACTATTAAAAAGCAGGTTTTCTAGTTAAGTTCCTTGTGCTTTTATTATAGCATACTACAAAATCAAATTACTGCTTGTTTCCATGATGTTGTCCATCATCAGAATTATCTTCCCTATATAAACAACAAGGATGAACACTATTATAAGCCTCATCTGTTGCTTTTAGTTCTTTAGTATCATGACCTACTTCAACGATAGCCATTTTAATTTTCATTGCATCGGTTTTTCTTTCATCCATAATAATATCCAACTGATGCGTTGGTATACTCCAATTGGCATACTTTACTCCTTTAACGTTCAATGCAGCTTCCTCAATACGCTCTTTACACATAGCACATTTACCATTTACATCAAAAGTCATTTTTTTGTTCTTGTCTTGCGCATAGGTAAGTACCGCAATTAGCATCATAGCTACTGATAAAATTGTTGTTTTCATTCTTAGTATATTAATTGTTATGTTTAAATTTTAAATCTGAATCCGCCATAGAACATTCTTCCCATTATTGGCGCAAACACTATTGTTGTATCAAAATTTGGACCAAACGGATCATTAGCACCTAATACCGGATTGCTTTGCTGTATATCAGATAGGTTTTCTGCTCCCAAATAAACCTCTATATTCTTTGAAAACACTTTTGTTATCTGAGCGTTCATATGGTTATATGGCGAAGAAAACTCCGCTAGCTGATATTCAACAGGATTACTACTGGTATCTGGCAACCGTTTTTTTCCCATGCTGTGCAAGGTATAATCAAACTTCCACTGTGAACCATTTTCCTTAGCTTCTGTTTCATACCCTAAATTAATAAAAAACCTATCTTGAGCTAGTAAAGGCTTTTGCAAACTACCACTCTTGTAATCTGTAGACACATCATAAAACTTATAGGATGTTCTAAAGTTCAATCGTGTTAAAAGCTCATAGTTCAATTCTATCTGAAAACTTTTAGCACTACTATCTCCATCTAGATTATAGAACGAAACTTCTTGTGGATTTTCCCAATCTACTACAATCTGATTTCTAAAATCTGTAATGTAATAATCTAACGAAATATCTCCTTTTTTATTCAAGAAATTAAACCCTTGCAAAAAACTTACTCCGTAATTCCAAGCATCTTCTGGATCTAAACCATACACGCTACCACCTGCATCATCAATATTGATAGTTCTGGCAGATGCAAATAATGATTGATTTTCAGCGAATATATTCGCAGCTCTTTTTCCTCGACCAAACGATCCTCTCAAACTTCCTTTCTCCCAAGGGGTGTACCTAATATGAAATCTAGGTGTTACAAAAGTTCCTAATCTGTTATGATTATCTACTCGTATACCTGCCGTTAGACTTACTTTTTCCAAGTTTTCATAACTATATTCAAAAAAGGCACCAACAGAATTATCTACACGAGAATAATCTGTAGCCGTCACCATTTCATCGTAACCATCATACGCAAAAGTAATTCCGGTTTTAAACTTGTTTCTAGTATCGCCTATGATTGAATTGAATATAAGATTACTATACAAGCTCTCATGATTGATATCATAAGTTCTAAAACCAAAATAAGAATCTTGCTTATGATAACTGTAAGAAGTTTGAAAACCTAAACTCTGAAAAGGTAATTCAGGAAATACATAACCTAGTTTCAATGACGTATCAAACCTGCGGGTATTAATCTCACTTCCCCATGCATTGGTCGTAAACTTATCCGTATCCGGATCAAAATCAACTTGCCCCACTTGCTTTTCGTCATTTAAAAAACGAACATTAAAGAAGCTAACAAATCCTTTTTCAGCATCTTGATATTGCCAACGGTTCATTACATTTAACTGCTCCCCTAACGGCGCATCTAAAAATCCGTCTTCATTATCATCTTCTATCTGCGTCCGTTTGTTTCCATGTATATACAATCCTGTACTCCACTTATCCGTTAGCTTTCTGTTGAAATGTGTATTCAACTCATAACGCCCGTTTTGGTTAGCATAACCGTTTACAAAAACCGCATTATCCGTTAATGGTTTCACTAGCTCAGTATTTATTTGTCCAGATATACTTTCATATCCATTAACAACGCTACCCGCGCCTTTGGTAATCTGAATACTCTCTATCCATGTTCCTGGAGTAAAACTTAAGCCATATGCCTGTGATGCACCACGCACCATAGGAATATTCTCTTGGGTAATCAATAAATATGGACTGGTCAAACCCAACATCTGTATTTGCTTTGTACCCGTTAACCCATCAGACAAATTCACATCAATCGCAGGATTGGTTTCAAAACTCTCTGCCAAATTACAGCATGCTGCTTTCAACAGCTCTGCACTATTGACCGTGATAACATTCTGCGGACTAAAATATGTCTTCTGAATAGCATCTCGCTCTTGCTGAACCACTACCTCATCTAACTCATTGGATGGTTTTAAACTAATTCTTAAATTTTTAGGTTCATTTACCGTCAATGTATCTGACTCAAAACCTACATAACTTATAATCAATCTATTGAATTCCTTTAAATATGGAATTGAAAACTTACCATCAAAATCTGTAACTACTCCCGTTTGAGAATCTTGCCAGTAAACATTTGCCCCTGAGAGACTCAAGGCATTTGCACCTTCAGAATCCAGCACTACACCCTCTACTTTCTCTTGCGAAAAAGCAAGTCCAGACAGCAAAGTCATTAGTATTACTATTATATATTTGTTCATTTATTTTTATTCAATTTTATTTATCAATATTTACTGTTCGTAGTCGTAATGCATTTGCAATGACCGAAACAGAACTAAAACTCATAGCCAAAGCGGCTATCATAGGCGAAAGCAACATCCCGAAAACAGGATACAGCACTCCCGCCGCAATTGGTATACCCACCGAATTATATATTAATGCGAAAAATAAATTTTGTTTTATATTCTTCATAACCGCATTACTAAGGTTATATGCTTTTACAATTCCATGTAAATCCCCTTTAACAAGAGTAATTGCAGCACTTTCAATTGCAACATCCGTTCCCGTACCCATGGCAATACCCACATCGCTTTTTGCCAAAGCAGGTGCATCGTTAATGCCGTCTCCCGCAACAGCTACCTTTCTTCCTTCAGATTGTAAAAGTTCTACTTCAGCCAATTTATCCTGCGGAAGCATACCCGCCTTAAAATCTGCTAGACTTAATTGCTCCGCTACCGCTTTTGCTGTATCATGATTGTCTCCGGTAAGCATTATCACCGCAATACCGGCTTTCTGTAGCTCTTCAATAGCTTTTTTACTGGTCTCTTTAATTTTATCTCCAATTGCAACGAAACCAACTGCCTTATCACCAATTGCCAAGTAAGAAACTGTTTTTCCAAGTTTTTGTTGAGAAACTACATCTGCCTTTAAACTATCTAAAATGGATACTTGAGCTTCATTCATCATCTTCTCGTTACCCAAGGCTATAGACTCACCATTTATTTTACCAGTGACGCCCATTCCTGTAACCGAATTAAAATCTTCAACTTTTAACACATTTACATTATTCGCCTTTCCATACTTTACAGTTGCATCTGCCAAGGGATGCTCACTTTGCTGATTTAATGAAACAATATATTCTAGAACCTTTTCTTGTTGAATCTCAGAAATACTACCCACCTTTTCTACCGATGGTTTCCCTTCTGTAATGGTACCGGTCTTATCTACAATTAGCGTGTCAATTTTATCCATTCGCTCTAAAGCTTCTGCATTCTTTATCAGCACACCAGATTGCGCACCTTTACCAACACCCACCATAACGGACATTGGCGTAGCCAAACCTAAAGCACATGGACATGCAATTATCAACACAGCAATAGCATTTACCAAAGCATATACATAAGCAGGTTCTGGTCCAAAAATGACCCATACCACAAAAGTGACAACAGAAATAAAGACAACGACAGGAACAAAATAACTTGATATTTTATCCGCCAATTTCTGAATAGGCGCCTGACTACGACTAGCCTTGTTCACCATTTCTATGATTTGTGACAACAAGGTATCTGTACCCACTTTTTCCGCAACCATTACAAAAGACCGCTTACCATTTATAGTACCCGCGCTTACTGTATCACCGATTACTTTTTCTACCGGAACCGGTTCACCTGTAATCATAGATTCATCAACCATGCTTTCGCCCTCTTGCACAATACCATCAACAGGTATTCTATCTCCTGGTTTTACGCGAAGTAAATCACCTTTTATTATGTCATCTATTGCAATTGTTTCCTCTTTCCCATCCACAATACGAATTGCTTTATTTGGAGCTAGCTTAAGAAGTTCTTTTACCGCAGAATTAGTTTTACTATGTGCACGAGCCTCTAATAACTGCCCAAACAAGACTAGAGTTAATATAACCGTAGTTGCCTCAAAATATACGTGAACCGTACCTTGATCTGTCTTAAACTGCGCAGGAAAAAAATCTGGCACCAGAATAGCGAAAAAACTAAACAACCACGCCACCCCCGCACCAATACCGATTAAGGTAAACATATTTAAATTCCATGTTTTTACAGAGCGATAAGCACGCTCAAAGAACATCCAAGTTGCATAAAACACCACAGGAATTGATAATGCAAACTGCACCCAATTCCAAGACCTTAAGCTTAATATGTTTTGCAGTGGATTATTAGGAATCATTTCTGACATTGCTATAATAAAAATGGGCAATGTAAAAGCGACAGCTATTTCAAACTTTTTTAAAAGCTTATAATAACTTTTCTCTTCTGCAGAAACATCAGCTTGTTTTGGAACCAAATCCATACCGCAAATAGGGCAATCTCCAGGTTCATCACTAACTACCTCTGGATGCATTGGGCACGTATATTCTTGACCCCTATGAGCCGAGGCACTTGCCTCTTCAACCAAATCCATACCACAAACCGGACAATCGCCAGGCGCTGTATAAGTTTTATCTCCTTCGCAGTGCATAGGGCAATAAAAAGTACCATTGCCATTTTCTACTTTCTTAGGTTTTACCTCTTTGTGCTGTTGCCCTCCTAACTCATGAATAGAATAATGACCACCATCTGCTTTCATAACACCCTGCAACTTCTTCAATGACAATTCTTTGTCCATCTCTAAAACCGCTTCTGCTTTCTCTAAATTCACTGCGGCATTAGACACTCCCTCTACAGTAGATAAAGTGTGCTCTACATGAGATCTGCAGCCATTGCAGGTCATACCACTTATAGTATATGTATGTTTCATTATGAGATTATAATTTCTAACAGTTACTCAGAACTGTCTCTACTTTCTTGTTTTTTTTCAAAAATCTATAATCGCAACTAAAACTTTTAAAAGCTATTTATAGTTTACAATAGAATTAAAGAAAAGGAATACTGAATAAAAGTAGTTTTTGATTAAACTGCATTTACGAACTAAAGCCGGTAGGCAGTGCTAAAATCAAATCAAGAAAACTTGGTGTAGAATATTCAAATCCTCAGCCAGTGTTGGTGGCGGATATGAATTAAAAGGAATATTATTTTCAACGGAATCTTTAAATAAATCTAAGTATGCATTTGTAAAAGAAACCAGAAATACCTGTTGTGAAAAATCGAATTTTGAAAAATCGCGCGTCAAATCATCTTGACCTTGCATGGTAAAAGCCTCATCAGCACAACAATGTTTTTTAACCGAAGGCGCATCTTCCAACAAAGCCAAACCAGCCTTCATTCCACAATCTTCGGCATGATTAAACAAAGCTACATCCATAACACGCCCCATGCACAAATGCTTTTCTACCGTCCAAGATATAGTAGACAGTAACAATAGCATTGCCATGAAAACCGAAAAAAGTTTATGTAGCAATTGTTTCACATTGTAAAATTACAAAATATTGAATAGCCGAGTATGTTTACTGCATTTCTTTAACGAAATTTTTCGTTAAAGAAATATCTTACAAAATATACGATTCTAAAAAAAATTAAGTTAAAAGAGTTAACACATTAACAAATAGCAATCAATAAACACTAATCATCAAAATTAAAAATCATGAAAAAACAAATTAAACAGGTCTTCTTAATATGCACCATTGCCCTACTTATAGGCAGTTGTAGTTCTGACGACGGGTCAATTTTTGACACTCCATTACCAGATGACACCGCAGGAGAAGATGGTACTGATGACTCTGACGAGCCAGAAGTGGCAACAATAGTTTTTAACGAAGCTGTTCCTTCTTCAAACATAACAACGGCATCTGCAAGTGGTGAAGCAGGTACTAACGTTACAGGTAGAGTTATTTTTACATCTGACGCTACAACGCAACGTAGAATGTACATTACACAAAACTATTTAGGACAAGGAGAAATGCCTTTTAGCTCTTTTGATTTGGTAAGCGACGACTTAACTAAAGCTTTAAAAGCTGATGGCTCTATAGATTTAGATGGTGCCACTAAGAAAGAAATCGATTTTTCTTTTCCACTTCCTGTTCCGGATATTGAAAACGGAGAAATTGTATACTCTTTTTGGACAACTACCGGTAAAGGTGACTTTAGGGACAGCGAAAAAAGATTGGCGTTAGGTGTAGGTCAAATTACGGTAACCGTAGGTACAGGTACCAACCCAGTTGCTGCAGTTAGAGAATTTACAGACATTAAACTTTTTGCTCCAGATGTAAATGGTAACACGGAAACATTCTTCTCACTATTAAATGAAACCGTTTATAAAATTAATGTAGGACCTGAATTTAGAGCTTTCTGGGATTTTGGATATTACTATGGCGCTTCTGGTGATTCTGCAGATGACAATGCTTCTTTTGCTTCAACAGAACAATATGATGCTTCTTTTGGATTTCCTGTAGAAGGATTAGAGCCTGGTGCAGATGAAGAAAATGCTGCAACAGAAACATTGAACCAAATGTTCTTTTCAACTTCTGCAACTATAGATGTTGCTGCTTTTGATGCTATCACCTTAAATGGTGAATTAGATTTTATTGCTAGCTCAAGTTCACAAAAAATAACCAACCTTAGCGTAGGTGATGTTATTGAGTTCGTTGACAACTATGGTAAGAAAGGTTTAATTAAAGTTACCGCTATCGAAGCTGGTTTCAACAATAACGATTTTATTGAATTCGATGTTAAGATTC
>NZ_JBDVOT010000027.1:0-2143 GCF_039968975.1 Maribacter sp.
CAATAGCTCTAAAACACAAAAAGCCATCAGCAAAGCTGATGGTTTTTTTATATCTAAATGTGAAATTACTCTTTATTAATCTCCACTTTTTCTATAGTAATTTCTGTAGCAGTTCCTTTCTTCTCCACAGTGGCATTTTCAAATGCTTGTAATTGTGCCTCAACCTCTGCTTTTGTACCATTATAGACTACTTCCTCAGTAATAGACTCACCATTTACCGTAGTAGAATAAGCAACAATAGCTTCAGCTAAATCTGAACTTTCTACATTCATTTCTATTGTAACCTCTGTTGTATCATTTAACGATGCAACTTCTTCTGCATGACCACCCAATATTGGTGCAATCACCAACCCGATCAAACAAGTCAATTTAATTAAAATATTCATTGATGGACCTGAAGTATCTTTAAAAGGATCACCAACAGTATCACCTGTTACAGCAGCCTTATGAGCTTCTGAACCTTTATACGTCATTTCACCATTAATCTCAACACCTGCTTCAAATGATTTCTTGGCATTATCCCAAGCACCACCAGCATTGTTCTGAAAGATTGCCCATAATACGCCAGATACCGTTACACCAGCCATATACCCCCCTAACATTTCTGCGATAGCTAATTTGTTCATTCCAAACAACATCGGTACGAACGCTATGACCAAAGGAAAACCAATAGTCAATAATCCTGGTAACATCATTTCTTTCAAAGAAGCTTGTGTAGAAATAGCCACACATTTATCATATTCCGGTTTACCCGTACCTTCCATAATACCTGGTATATCTTTAAACTGACGCCTAACTTCTTGTACCATTTCCATTGCTGCTTTACCAACCGCATTCATTGCTAAGGCAGAGAATACTACCGGAACCATACCTCCAACAAATAACATTGCCAATACAGGGGCTTTAAAAATGTTAATTCCGTCAATTCCTGTAAATGTCACGTAAGCCGCAAATAAAGCCAGAGATGTCAATGCTGCAGAAGCAATAGCAAAACCTTTCCCTGTAGCGGCAGTTGTATTACCAACTGAATCTAAAATATCCGTTCTCTCTCTTACAATAGGTTCTTGCTCGCTCATCTCTGCAATACCACCGGCATTATCAGATATTGGTCCAAAAGCATCAATAGCCAATTGCATAGCCGTAGTTGCCATCATAGCAGAGGCAGCCAAAGCCACACCGTAAAACCCTGCAAAAGCATAAGATGCCCAAATAGCACCTGCAAATAGTAATACTGACGGGAATGTGGATATCATACCAGTTGCTAAACCTGCAATAATATTGGTACCTGCACCTGTACTTGACTGCTGAACTATTTTTAAGATAGGAGACTTCCCTAATCCTGTATAATATTCTGTAACGGAAGAAATCACTGCACCTACTACTAAACCTACCAAAGTAGCATAAAAAACACGCATTGCAGAAATCTCTACTAACCCCTCACCAAAGAATTCCATTTTCATGGTCTCTGGCAACATCCACGTTACCAAACCAAAACATGAGATTGCAACTAGTATAATCGATGTCCAGTTTCCAATATTCAAAGCACCCATTACTTGAGCTTCTTTTGCATCATTACTCTTTATCTTCACCAACATGGTACCTATAATAGATATGATAATACCTACACCGGCAATTGCCATTGGCAACAAAATAGGACCAATACCACCAAAGGCATCAGTAATACTACCGCCCATATCCTTTATCACATAATTACCTAAAACCATAGCCGCTAGAACTGTCGCTACATACGAACCGAACAAATCTGCACCCATACCAGCAACATCTCCTACATTATCACCTACATTATCTGCAATAGTAGCAGGGTTACGAGGATCATCTTCAGGAATACCTGCCTCTACCTTACCAACTAAATCAGCACCTACATCTGCTGCCTTGGTATAAATACCACCACCTACACGTGCAAAAAGTGCTATTGATTCTGCACCAAGCGAGAAACCTGCAAGGGTTTCAAGAACAACAGTCATATCCATAGTCGACGTCCAAACACCGCCCATAAAAAACTGAAAGAATACTATAAAGAATACGGTTAGCCCCAATACTGCCAGACCGGCAACACCAAGACCCATTACGGTACCACCGCCAAAAGATATTTTCAAGGCATTTGGCAAACTAGTTCTTGCCG
>NZ_JBDVOT010000028.1:0-19697 GCF_039968975.1 Maribacter sp.
CAATAGCAAAAGCCAATAAATAACTACTCATTGGTTTTTTCATATCAAATATCCAAATGGGATCTTCATCCGCAAGGTTAGTCTTCATTAGTAGATGCCCATTCGCAATAACTTGATACTCCTTAGCAACTTCAAAAGTCAGGTCAAATTCTATCTTTTCTTCCATGTCATCAAAACTAGGAAGCCAATGGCTCGTATATTTTCCTTGACCTTGAGTCCATACTTGTTCATTGCCTTCTAAATCATCATCCCAACCAATAAAATAGACTGTTTGTTTAGGCTTGGCTATATATTCAATCATCAGTTTATGCGATTCTCCCTCTATAAATTTATGTTTAATGGAAATCGTCTTTTCTGTGGTTGTAAAATCTGCCTTTTCTCCATCGAGTTCTACTTTTGAAATAGCTATATTCTTTGCATCAAGAAATACAGAATCAACATTTTGTAATACATTAAAACGATAAATTACTCCGCCTTTAATCGTTTTCTCTTTAGGTATTGGGCTCAGATAGACCTTAGCTTTAATGAAGTCTACTTTATCTTGATGTTGACCATAAGAATAGAAACAAAAACAAAGAATAAAGGCTAAAACTATTTTTTTCATGCAAATTAATAAGCTAGTAGAAAATCAAATTTAATACTTTAGTTTGTCGCAAATCTACCTAAAGCCTATTTTAGTGCCATGAACGCAAACTTCTTGCAAACTCCCGTTGTGTACTTAAAAGGTGTTGGTCCTAATAGAGCCGAAACCTTAAAGTCTGAATTAGGAGTAAGCACTTACCAAGACTTGCTGAATCTTTTCCCTAATCGGTACATTGATAAAACCCAATATTATAAAATAAGTCAATTACAACGTAGCAGTGCCGATGTTCAGATTATTGGAAAAATCGTTCATTTAAAAACAGTAGAGCAAAAAAGAGGTTCGCGTTTAGTAGCTCGTTTTAAAGATGATACAGGTGAAATAGAATTGGTTTGGTTTCGTGGTCAAAAGTGGTTACGAGAGAATTTAAAACTAAATGTACCATATGTCATTTTTGGAAAATGCAACTGGTACAATGGTACATTTTCAATGCCGCACCCAGAGATGGAACCTTTGAAAGCGCACGAACAAGGTACCAAGGTGTACATGCAACCCGTATACCCATCTACAGAAAAGTTAAGTAATAAAGGAGTTACCAATAAAGTCATCAGTAAATTGATGCAACAACTATTTATTGAAATCAACGGTAAATTCACGGAAAGCCTATCCGATAAACTACTGCACGACCTTAAATTATTGAACAAAAGCGAAGCAATGTTCAATATTCACTTTCCTAAAAGTCAAGAATTATTGGCAAAAGCGCAATGGCGTTTAAAATTTGAAGAGCTCTTTTATATTCAGCTACAACTCATTGGTAAAAACGTTTCACGAAAGAAAAAGATAAAGGGTTTTCCCTTCAATGAAGTAGGCGAATATTTTAAAGACTTTTATTCAAATAAATTGCCTTTTGAACTTACCGGAGCGCAGAAACGGGTCATAAAAGAAATACGCTCAGATTTAGGAAGTAATGCCCAAATGAACCGTTTATTACAGGGAGATGTAGGTTCAGGCAAAACCATTGTCGCGGTAATGACAATGCTTCTGGCTATCGATAACGGATTTCAAGCCTGTTTAATGGCACCCACAGAAATTCTTGCCAACCAGCATTTTCAAGGTATCTCTGAGTTACTTGAAGGCACTGAAATTACCTGTGCTTTACTTACTGGTTCCGTTAAGAAATCGGCACGTAAACCAATTCACGAGCAATTAGAAAATGGAGAATTAAATATACTTATTGGTACCCATGCCCTTTTAGAGGATAAGGTAAAATATAAGAATTTAGGAATAGCCATTATTGATGAGCAGCATCGTTTTGGTGTTGCACAGCGTTCTAAATTGTGGCATAAAAATGAGTTTCCGCCGCATATTTTAGTAATGACGGCAACACCAATACCAAGAACATTAGCCATGAGTTTGTATGGCGATTTAGACATCTCGGTCATTGATGAACTACCACCTGGTCGTAAACCCATAAAAACAGTTCACCGTTATGATGCCAATAGGTTAAAAGTTTTTCGATTTATACGTGATGAAATTGAAAAAGGCAGACAGATCTATGTCGTCTACCCATTAATTCAAGAGTCTGAAGCCATGGACTATAAAGATTTAATGGATGGCTACGAAAGTATAGCGCGTGATTTTCCTCAACCAAAATATCAGATATCCATTGTTCACGGACAAATGAAACCGGCGGACAAGGAGTTTGAAATGAACCGTTTTGTACAAGGCGAAACACAGATAATGGTTGCCACCACCGTAATTGAAGTTGGCGTAAATGTGCCTAATGCATCGGTTATGATCATTGAAAGTGCAGAACGATTCGGGCTTTCGCAACTGCACCAATTACGTGGTCGCGTTGGTCGTGGTGCTGATCAGAGTTTTTGTATTCTAATGACAAGTCATAAATTATCTACAGAAGCTAAAACTAGATTAGAAACCATGGTAGCCACTAATGACGGGTTTGAAATTGCAGAAGTGGATCTAAAACTTCGCGGACCCGGAGATATTATGGGCACCCAACAAAGTGGATTATTAAATCTAAAAATAGCTGATATCGTAAAGGATAATGACATCTTAAAATCGGCTCGCTATTACGCATTACAATTGCTTAAAGAAGATCCTTCACTAAGTAAGCCAGAGAATCTAATTATTAGACACATGTATGCCCAGTTGGTGAAGCATAAGAATATCTGGACATATATTAGTTAGTTTTATTTCTAACAACTTTCCCGTTGAACATCGTAATTTTCAAGTGTGTTAATTTCCAAGAAATCCTTGATTTTAATAGATTTGTGTACTTAGATTATATAGAACATGAGCGCAACAAAAACATTATTTGACAAAGTGTGGGATTCCCACGTAGTACATAAAATACAAGATGGTCCAGATGTACTGTTCATTGACAGACATATGGTACATGAAGTAACTAGCCCTGTTGCTTTTCTAGGAATTAAGAACAGAAGTATTCCTGTTATGCATCCTGAGAAAACATTTGCAACGGCTGACCATAACACTCCTACAATTAACCAACATTTACCGGTTGCCGATCCGCTTTCTGCAAACCAATTAAGAATGTTAGAAGAAAATGCCAATGAATATGGTATATCATATTGGGGATTAGGTCATGCTAAAAACGGTATTGTACACGTTGTAGGACCTGAATATGGTATTACCCAACCAGGTGCTACTATTGTTTGCGGAGATTCGCATACTTCTACTCACGGTGCTTTTGGTGCTATTGCCTTTGGTATTGGTACATCTGAAGTTGAGATGGTATTGGCTACACAATGTATTATGCAGCCTAAGCCAAAGAGAATGCGTATTAATATTAACGGTAAAATGAGCAAAGGGGTTACACCTAAAGATGTTGCTCTATTTATCATATCTCAATTAACCACTTCTGGTGCAACAGGATACTTTGTAGAGTATGCTGGTGAAATTTTTAGAGATATGAGCATGGAAGGTCGTATGACCGTTTGTAACCTAAGTATAGAAATGGGTGCCCGTGGTGGTATGATCGCTCCTGATGAAAAGACATTTGAATATGTAAAAGGACGTGAATTTACACCTAAAGGTGCAGATTGGGATAAAGCAATGGCATACTGGGAAACTTTGTATACAGATGCAGATGCTATTTTCGATAAAGAATTAACTTTTGATGGTTCCCTTATAGAACCTATGATCACTTACGGTACCAACCCAGGTATGGGTATGGGAATCTCCAATGACATTCCTATGGCCAATGCTGTTCAAGGTGGTGCTACTACCTACCAGAAATCATTGAAATATATGGATTTCAATGAAGGTGATAGTATGATGGGCAAACCAATTGATTTTGTTTTCCTTGGTAGCTGTACCAATGGTCGTATAGAAGATTTTAGAGCTTTTGCCTCTATTGTAAAAGGAAGAAAGAAAGCTGACAATGTTACGGCATGGTTGGTACCTGGTTCACATAAAGTTGAATCTGCAATAAAAGAAGAAGGTATACTTGATATCTTGACAGAATCTGGTTTTGAACTTCGCGAACCTGGTTGTTCTGCTTGTTTAGCTATGAACGATGATAAAGTACCCGCTGGTAAATTAGCGGTAAGTACATCTAACAGAAACTTTGAAGGAAGACAAGGACCTGGTTCAAGAACTTTATTGGCTAGTCCGCTAGTTGCTGCTGCAGCTGCCGTAACCGGTAAAGTAACAGATCCAAGAGAATTAATGGTTGAACTTGTATAACAAGTCTACCTTTAGCTATTAGCCATTGGCTTTTAGCAAAACAATATTGATAATAATACAAGCCGATGGTTAATAGCCAGAAGCAAAAAGCTATAAAAAATGGCATACGATAAATTCGACATATTAACTTCAACTGCGGTTCCATTACCAATAGAGAACGTAGATACAGATCAAATAATTCCTGCACGATTTTTAAAAGCTACAGAGCGTGTAGGCTTTGGCGACAACCTATTTAGAGATTGGCGTTACAATCAAGACAATACGCTGAAAGAAGACTTTGTTTTGAATCAAGATAAATTCAGCGGAAAAATCTTAGTAGGTGGTAAGAACTTTGGTTCAGGATCCTCTCGTGAGCATGCCGCTTGGGCAGTCTATGATTACGGATTTAGATGTGTGGTTTCAAGTTTCTTTGCAGATATTTTTAGAGGTAACTGTTTAAATATTGGTGTATTGCCTGTACAAGTTAGCGCTGAGTTTTTACAAAAAATCTTTGATGCTGTAGAAACTGACCCATCTACTGAATTAGAAATTAATCTTCCAGAGCAAAAAATCACATTATTGCCAACTGGTGAAAGTGAGTCTTTTGACATTAACGATTACAAGAAAAACAACATGCTTAACGGTTTTGATGATATCGATTATTTATTGAACATCAAAAAAGATATTGAGACATTTGCTGAGAACACTCCGCTATAATTTCAAATATCACAACAATACAGAGCATTTACGTTAACTAACCCAATGCCATTTCTCCTTTTTAAAAATGGCATTTAGAACACATGAAAAAAAGAAAGTTAGAAATAATGGATACCACCCTTAGGGATGGTGAACAAACCTCAGGCGTATCCTTTTCTGCATCGGAAAAACTGACCTTGGCTAAATTACTTTTAGAAGAACTAAAAGTAGATCGAATTGAAATTGCATCTGCTCGTGTATCTGATGGAGAGCTAGATGCTGTTCAAAAGATTACCGAATGGGCTGGGGAAAACGGTTTTCTTGAACGTGTAGAAGTACTAACTTTTGTTGATGGCGGTATCTCTTTAGATTGGATGCAGAAATCTGGAGCAATTTCCCAAAACTTGTTGACTAAAGGTTCTATGAACCATTTAAAGTATCAGTTAAAGAAAACTCCTGAACAGCATTTTTCTGAAATTGCCGAAATATTTAGACAAGCTACTAAAAAAGGTATTATAAACAATATCTACTTAGAGGATTGGAGTAACGGTATGCGAAACTCAAAAGAATATGTTTTTGAGTTTTTAGAATTTCTTTCTACCCAAAATGTAAAAAGAATTCTATTACCAGATACTCTAGGCATTTTAACGCATACAGAAACATATGCCTATCTATCTGAAATCATAGAGAAATTTCCAAAACTCCATTTCGATTTTCATGGTCACAACGATTACGATTTAGGGGTAGCCAATATCATGGAAGCTGTAAAAGCAGGCTGTCATGGACTTCACCTTACCGTAAACGGTATGGGAGAAAGAGCCGGTAATGCACCTATGGCAAGTGCCGTAGCCGTAATCAACGACTTTCTACCAGAAGTTGAAATCAATGTAAACGAGACATCTCTTTACAAGGTAAGTAAGTTGGTTTCAGCATTTACAGGGTTTACTATACCAGCCAACAAACCCATAGTTGGTGACAATGTATTTACACAAACTGCCGGTATACATGCCGATGGCGATAGTAAAAACAACTTATATTTTAGTGAACTTATGCCAGAGCGTTTTGGTAGAAAACGTAAATATGCATTAGGCAAAATGTCTGGTAAGGCCAACATTCAAAAAAACTTACAAGAGCTTGGTTTAACCTTAAACAATGAAGAGTTAAAAAAAGTTACTGCTAGAATTATAGAACTTGGTGATAAAAAAGAGCGTGTTACTAAAGATGACCTTCCTTTCATTATTTCCGATGTTTTGGATACTGCGGATTATAAGCAGAAAGTGTTTATAAAATCATATGTATTAACTCATGCTATGGGATTAATGCCTTCCACTACCCTATCTGTTGAAATAGATGGTAAAGTAATCGAAGCCCATGCACAAGGAGACGGACAGTATGATGCTTTTATGAATGCATTAAAAAAAGTATATCTGGCAAAGAAAAAACCATTACCAAAATTAACCGATTATGCTGTACGTATACCACCAGGTAGTACTTCTGATGCATTATGTGAAACGGTTATCACTTGGGAATTGGACGGAAAAGAATTTACCTCTAGAGGGCTAGATTCTGACCAAACGGTAAGCGCCATTAAAGCTACCGAGAAAATGTTAAACATAATTTAATAAATAAAGTATAAACAGCTTAAACGTAATACACTTAAAGTATTGCGTGTTGCGCATAGCGCAGAGCGTAAAGCGATAAACCATGAAATTAAATATTGCCTTATTGGCCGGTGATGGTATCGGTCCTGAAGTTATTGATCAAGCAGTAAAGGTATGTGATGCCATTGCTAAAAAATATGAGCACAACATCACATGGCAACCGGCTCTAACCGGTGCTGCGGCAATTGATGCCGTTGGTGAGCCTTATCCAGATGAAACACATGAAATTTGTGCAAATGCAGATGCCGTTTTATTCGGTGCTATAGGTCATCCTCGTTTTGACAATGATCCATCGGCAAAAGTCCGTCCAGAGCAAGGATTATTAAAAATGAGACAAAAGCTTGGTTTGTTTGCAAATGTAAGACCAACCTTTACCTTCCCTTCACTAATAGAAAAGTCTCCATTAAAGAAAGACCGTATTGAAGGCACTGACTTAATTATATTAAGAGAGTTAACCGGTGGTATATATTTTGGTGAACGTGGAAGAAAAGATGACAGCAATACTGCATTCGACACCATGACATACCAACGTTTTGAGATTGAAAGATTAGCCAAAAAAGGCTTTGAATTCGCAATGAAGCGTTCTAAAAAGTTATGTTGTGTTGATAAAGCCAACGTATTGGAGTCTTCTAGACTTTGGAGAGAGACTGTACAGGCTATGGAAAAAGATTATCCTGAGGTTGAAGTATCATATGAGTTCATTGACGCAGTAGCTATGCGTTTAATTCAATGGCCAAAAGGATACGATGTTATCATTACAGCAAACTTATTTGGAGATATCTTAACCGATGAAGCTTCTGTTATTGCAGGTTCAATGGGTCTTATGCCTTCTTCTTCAGTAGGTAGCGAAGTATCTTTATATGAACCAATACACGGTTCTTATCCCCAAGCAGCCGGTAAAGACATTGCTAATCCTTTAGCTACCGTACTTTCTGCAGCTATGCTTTTTGAAGATATGAATATGACAGAAGAAGCTGAAGAAATTAGACGCGTAGTAAACAAATCTTTAGCCGAAGGTTATGTAACCGAAGATCTTGCCGATGGCGGTAAGAGTTATAAGACTAGTGAAGTTGGCGATTGGTTAGCTAGCAACATTTAAAAAACATACTTAAAAATGAAAATCCCTTTAATCAATGATTAAAGGGATTTTTTATATCTAATAATTACAGCCTACTTAAATACTTGTAGCTATTGCAATTTCTTGTTCGTAAATACTCTTTACAATTGCTCGAAGATCTGGTATAACCGTTTTCACCAATTTAGATGGTCCGTTAATCAACACGCAAATACCTAAATCAGATTCAGGAAAAAGAGCAATTTCATTTCTATAGTTGTTTACACTACCACCATGGTGCCAAATAGTTTCCACAGGTGCATTCTCATTTTCTTTTACCGTGTGTATTCTCCATCCAAATCCGTAACCTGAACTCACATGCCCAGGCCATTTTTGATAATATTTACGATGTCCTTTTAGCTCAACAAAAGGTTTAAAAACTTGTGACATAGCATCTTTGGACATTACATCAGGATTATGACCTAATAAAAAACGCATCCACTTTGCCATATCTTCAGAATTAGCATTAATTCCGCCAGCAGCAATTGCATTATAATAATTATCTCTAGGTAAAACAGTTCTAAAACTACGCCCTCTTCTTATATGAGGCAAAGCAATATTCTCATTGCTCATTAATGTTTTATGATCCATAGAAACGGAATTCATATCTAAAGGAGTAAAGAATTTATCCGTTAATAGCGTTTGAATATCTTTTCCGGTCGCCTTTAACATCACTTCTTGTGTTACAGAAAACATAGCATTTTGATAACTATATTGAGAACCAGGTGCTGCAATTGGGTTTATTTTATCGAACTTCTCACTAATAGATGACATGGTGTAACCAGCCTCTACCAAATCTGTATAACTATGATACGGGGTTCCTGTTGTATGTGAAAGTAAATGTGCTACTTCTATTTTCTGTGTATTCTGTTGATTTCCAAAATGAAAATCAGGTAAATAATCTGCTACTTTATCGTTTAGGCTTAGTTTTCCCTCACTCGCTAAATTAGCTGCTAGAACACCGGTAAATCCTTTTGAAATAGAACCTAATCTAAATAAGGTTTCCCCGTCAACAGTTTCTTTACCATTATAGCTTCTTTTACCATATCCATCAGAAAGAATAACAGAATCTCCACTAACAATACTAACACCTGCACCAACAATATCACCAGAATTAATGGCTTTATTAAAATAATCGGTCAGGGCATCTTTCAATGCTTTTTGACGTATGTTATAGAGTTTTATCTCCCTTTTCTCAGCAAGAGTTTTAAGAGAATTAGGATTTGGAATAATCGCTTTAGAATGCTCTGGCTTAAATGAAGAAGCCGTAAGAATAAAAAGTAGAAGAACCATTATTATGGCTCCAAGAAATAGTTTGGTACGTGACACAGCATTGTAAGTTTTGGTTCTCTAACAACGTGATAAAAAGAAGAAAATTACCGATGAACTGCACAAATTGAAAATTTTAACATCCAAACGGACTGACTATAAGGCAAAAAGAAAAATACAAATTAGCGTCCGCCTGAATATTTCGACAAAAAAAAGGAACTTGTTTATCAAGTTCCTTTTTCAAAATTGTTAAATCTATATCTTAACAGCTCATCGCCATTTTTCTATATTTAATTTCTTTTCTTTTTCTAACTATTAATATAGCTATAGCAATGGCAACGCCTGAAAAAGCTAGAACGGCACCTACTAAACTAGAGTAAATAATTCCGTAGCCAAATGCAATTGGTAATCCGGCTAAATAAGCCCCAGAAGCATTACCCATGTTAAACGCACTTTGGTTCATGGAAGACCCTAACATCTCTGATCCTTTTGAAGTATTTATTATAGCCATTTGAATAGGAGTTGCAACCGTAAAAGATATTGCACCAATAACAAAAGTCAATGCCATTAACAAATATGGGTTGGTTGCGATAAACATGTTTAAAATAAGAATACCACTCATTACCGATAAACTAATGATTACTGCTTTCAATGGAGAAAACAACTCAGCCATTTTTGCTCCTAAGAAATTACCGACAACCATACCTAAACCGGCCAACATCATAGCATACCCAACAAAATGGTTTGGCAAACCGGCAACATCTGTAATTAATGGAGCCACATAACTGTACCATGCAAAAAAACCACCTGTACCAATAGTGGTTAGTGCAATCAAAGCCCAAAGCTCTGTGTTTTTTAATCCTTGAGAAACACTTACCTTCTCTTCTGCCTCTTCAACTTCAATTTTTGGCATCCACAGGTAAATACTACCTAAAGCCAATAAACCTACAAAGCCTACAAGATAGAAAGAAACACTCCAGCTAAGCTGTTGTCCTAAATAGGTGCCGATCGGTACTCCAATTACATTGGCAACCGTAAGACCTGAAAACATTATTGAAATAGCTTGAGCAGCTTTTCCTTTTTTAGCCAGTTTTGTAGCAACAACAGCACCAATACCAAAAAAGGCACCGTGAGGTATACCAGACAGAAATCTCATGAACAACAAGCTTGTATAGCCAGTTGCCAGTCCAGATAGCGTATTGAAAACGGTAAACCATATCATTAAAAGAAATAGCATTTTTTTAGGAGTAAGCTTGGAACCTAAACCCGTTAACAACGGCGCACCTACCACTACACCTAGCGCATAGGCTGCAATAAAATGACCGGCTTGAGGAATCGTAATTCCTAGAGAACCGGAAACTTCGGTCAAAATTCCCATGATAACAAATTCGGTAAGTCCAATTCCAAAACCACCAATGGCTAAAGCAAATAGCGCTTTTTTATTTGATTTTATAGTATCCATAACTTATAATTTTAAGTTCAACATATACACTATAGGTTCTCGATCAATAGTTTAAAAACGCAAAGTTAAAACCATTATACGGGTTAAAACACGCATTAATTACCATATTTATGTTAATAATTAACCTACTATAATTTCTTCAAAAGAATGAATTCTATCAATTCAGTACACAAATACTACAATTGAGAAAACCATTTTATTAAAACCTTCGCTTACGATTCATATTTGTGATATCAATCAAAAAATATAATCAACAATGAAGACGCTATTATTCTTATTACTTACACTTTTCTGTTTCAGTTTATATGCTCAATCTACTGTATCAGGGAAAGTAATTGACCAACAGGGAACACCCATCATGGGAGCAAATGTTTACTTGAACGGAACTTATGATGGTACCGCTACTAATGAAAATGGGCTCTTTTCCTTTGAAACAACTACAACTGGCACACAAACATTGATAGCTTCATCTATTTCATTTGAAACATATTCAAACACAGACGACATTGCCAATTTCAGCAGTATTACAATTAAGCTAAAAGATGATGTTAATACCCTAGATGCCGTAACCGTAAACGCAGGAACTTTCAACGCTGGCGATAATGCCAAGGTAACCGCATTAAAACCATTAGATATTGTAACTACGGCAGGTGCACTTGGCGATTTTGTGGGAGCCTTACAAACATTACCAGGCACATCTAATGTTGCGGAAGATGGCAGATTGTTCGTTAGAGGTGGCGACGCTGAAGAAACCCAAATTTTTGTAGACGGCATGCGTGTGTTTACACCCTACTCCCCTTCTGCAAATAATATACCGGCAAGAGGTAGATTATCTCCATTCTTATTTAAAGGAATTACATTTTCTACCGGCGGCTATTCTGCAGAATATGGTCAAGCATTATCAAGTGTTCTACTTTTAAATAGTATAAACGAACCACAAGAAGAAAAAACTGAAATTTCTATTATGACAGTTGGTTTTGGTCTTGGCAATACTCAAAAATGGAAAAAAAGTTCTTTGAGTATAAATACATCTTATATAAATCTAGCTCCTTATCAAAAACTGTATCCTGACAATAATGAATGGCACAAGCCAATTGAATCTGTTGGTGGTGAAGCTGTGTATAGGTATAAATTCAATAATGACGGATTACTAAAAGTATACGGAGCTTACAGTTCCGCAAATTTTGATTTAACACAAGAAGATATCAATGAAGTAGATGGTATTCGCTTTGGGTTAAAAAATAGAAATCTATACATTAATACATCTTATCAAGATTTTTTAGAAAAAGACTGGAGTATTACCACAGGTGTTAGCTTTGCCAATGACCGTTCTGAAATAAAGTATAGTGATGCTGACATTACGGATGTTGAAAACTCCGCTCATCTAAAAATCGCATTTAAAAAATTCTTTTCTAGTCGTTACAAACTAAACTTTGGTGCAGAATATTTTGCCACAAACTTTACAGAAAACTATTTAGATACAAACTTTGAAAACGAATTTGAATTCGATAACAATATTCTCAGCAGCTTTATAGAAACCGATGTATTCTTCTCTAAAAAATTTGCCACTAAGATTGGTATTAGAGGAGAATATTCTGAACTACTGCAAGAATTTACTATTTCACCAAGATTATCATTGGCATATAAAGCTGGCACAAACTCTCAATTCTCATTGGCATATGGTGAGTTCTTTCAAAACCCCAAAAACGATTATTTAAAATATAGTAGTGATTTCATTGCCGAAAACACCACCCATTATATTGCCAACTACCAGTATGTAAAAAATAAACAGATATTCAGAGCTGAAGCATACTATAAGAATTACGGAGATTTAGTAAAATATGACACTCCGTTCGCTTTGCCTACTTCTACCTATAACAATGAAGGAAGTGGATATGCTAAAGGATTGGATATTTTCTGGAGAGATAATAAGTCAATTAAAAATACAGAGTACTGGATGTCGTACTCTTACTTAGATACGGAAAGGGATTATCAAAATTATCCAACATCTGCTACTCCTGACTTTGCATCAAAACACAATGCGTCTTTGGTTGTAAAGCGATGGATCGAAGATTGGAAAAGTCAAATAGGCTTCAGTTATAATTATGCTTCGGGTAGAACATATACAGACCCAAATAAAGGCGGTTTCCTAACAGAACAGGCAAAAAGTTTCAATTCCTTAAATGTCAACTATGCGTATTTAATAAGTCCGCAGAAAATATTATACCTATCTGTCAGTAATGTATTAGGAACCAAAAATGTAAACGGATACCAATACGCAGACCAAACAAATATGGACGGAATATTCGATAGAAGAACAATTACACCCGCGGCAGACCGCTTCTTTTTCATAGGTTTCTTTTGGACGATAAGCGACAATAAAAATGATAATCAGCTAGATAACCTATAGAAATTACAGTTCACTACAAAAAACCTACAACTGAGTCATCTATTTTGTCAAAAACAAGGGAATAAAAAGATATTTGAACAACAATAAATAACATCAAAAAACTATACATCATGAAATCAATATTACTAATTGCCACATTTATTTTCACTCTTAGTATAAGCGCACAAACACCTTATGAAAAAGGGATGAACAAGGCTTTTGCATTATGGGAGCAACAAAAGAATACAGAAGCCGTACAACTATTTGAAAGAATTGCATCTGCAGAAACCGACAATTGGTTACCCTCTTATTATGCCGGACTAATTGAAATTGTAAGTAGTTTTGGTTTAAAAGACGAAGCTCTATTGACATCAAAGTTAACCAGGGCAAAAGGCTTTTTGGATAATGCATCGGCAATATCAAAAGACAATCCAGAAATTATGATTTCTTATGCCCTTTTGAATACTGCATATATTGCTTTTGATGGTGCAAAATATGGCATGACCTTATCAGGTGAGAATATTGCTATCTATCAAAAAGCACAAGCTATAGCACCAAAGAACCCTAGAGTACTACTTGGTAAAACGGAATGGGATATGGGTACAGCTAAATTCTTCGGTAAATCTACAGCACCTTATTGCGAAGATATTGAACGTGCTATAGCATTATTTAAAGAAGAAGAACAAACAATACCATACTACCCATACTCAGGTATAGAAAGAGCTAATGAAATAAGCGACAACTGTAAAAAAGAAACCTCCCCTAATTAATAGGAGAGGTTTTTTATAGTCTTAATTTAAGACCCTTATAATATATAGTCGGTACTTACAAAATTAGAAAGTTTAGCCTCTAATAGATTTTCAATAATTTCAGTATTCAATTCATTGTCTTTGAATGCTACAAATGTTCTAATAGAGAATGAACGCAATGCATCATGAACACTTAAGGTTGCTTGTGCAGAATCTTTTCTTCCGGTAAACGGATAAACGTCTGGTCCCCTTTGGCAAGAGCTGTTCAAGTTTACACGACAAACCAAATTCACCAAAGTATCTATTAACGGAGAAAGAGCATATACATCTTTACCGAACAAGCTTACTTGTTGACCATAGTTGCTTTCTGCCATATCATCTAAAGGTTCTTCAATATCAGCAAAAGGTACAATTGGTATTATGGGACCAAACTGTTCTTCTTGATATACGCGCATGTCTTTAGTTACAGGATAAAGAACTGCAGGCCATATATAATTATCAAAATGCTTTCCTCCTTTTTTATTGATAATCTTTGCTCCTTTAGAAAGGGCATCATCAATTAACTCTTGAATATAAGCTGCCTTATCCGGTTCTGGTAGCGGAGTTAATTTCACCCCATCTTCCCACGGATTTCCAAATTTTAACTCATCTACCTTATTCGCAAAATTCTTATTGAACTCTTCACTAATTTCTTCATGAACATAGACTACTTTCAACGCAGTGCATCGTTGACCATTGAAAGATAATGTACCTGCTAAACATTCATTAACAGTCAAATCTAAATCGGCATCAGGTAAAATAATAGCTGGGTTTTTAGCCTCTAGACCTAACACCAAACGCAACCTATTGCTTTTAGGGTGTTGATCTTGTAAAGCATTGGCAGATTTACTATTACCTATTAAGGCAAGAACATCTACTTTACCTGTCTGCATAATTGGTGCAGCAACGGTTCTACCACGACCAAACAATACATTTACCACACCCTTTGGAAAACTAGTCTGAAAATCTTCTAAAAGTGGGGTAATCAATAAAACCCCATGTTTTGCAGGTTTAAAAATGGTAGTATTCCCCATAATAATTGCAGGAATCAACAACGCAAATGTTTCGTTTAACGGATAGTTATATGGTCCCAAACATAAAACAACCCCTAAAGGTCCTCTTTTTATATGCGCATATACGCCATCGTGTTTTGTAAACTTGGCAGCGTCACGATCCAATTGCTTATAATCTTCAATGGTATCTTCAATATACTCTACCGTACGATCAAATTCTTTCTGAGAATCCGGTAACGATTTACCAATTTCCCACATTAATAATTTTACAACCTCTTCTCTTTTAGTTTTCATTTTGGTTACAAAAACCTCCATACACTCAATACGGTCTTTAACGTGCATGGTTGGCCAAACCCCTTTTCCCTTATCATATGCACTCAACGCACCATTTAAAGCATCTAAAGCCTCTGCTTCTTGCAAATCTGGAATACTACCCAATAAAGTTGGTTTATATTCTTTGGTTGAAGAGATAGTAGAATAAACCGCTGTCGTATCCCCTTTCCATTCTTTTAATTCTCCGTTGACCAAATAATGCTTTTGGTCTATAGTAGACGTAATCTGAAATTCTTCTGGAATTTTAATATCGCTCATTTCATTTTCTATTTTGTACTATGATTGATAATTGTATAGTAGATTAATTTCTGAAATAAATAGAAATTGAATCTGATATATTAAAAGTAGTTTAAACCAAATATTCAAACAAATCTGGTTTGTCATTTATATAATCGCCATAAAAATTGTTAGTTTTCATGCGTTCTATCAAAGGTTTTAAATCTTCTGGATGCTTAAGTTCTATACCTACTACCGCAGGCGCATTTTCTCTGCTAGATTTCTTAGAATATTCAAAATGTGTAATGTCATCGTTAGGTCCTAAAATATCTACCACAAATTCTTTTAATGCCCCTGGTCTTTGAGGAAAACGAATAATAAAGTAATGCTTTAATTGACCGTACAATAAAGCACGCTCTTTGATTTCTGCGGTTCTTGTAATATCGTTATTACTTCCGCCAATAATACAGACCACATTTTTACCGGCAATCTCTTCTTTATATTGATCTAAGGCAGCTATAGATAATGCACCTGCAGGTTCTACCACTATGGCATCTCTATTATAAAGATCTAAAATAGTTTGGCATGCTTTCCCCTCATCTACCGTAATCATATTATCTAAATAGTAGTTACAGATAGGATACGTTAGACTACCTACTTTCTTGACCGCAGCACCATCGATAAATTTGTCGATATAATTAAGCGCAACTACTTCACCAGATTCAATAGAAGTTTTCATGGAAGGAGCACCTTTAGGTTCTACACCAATAATTTTGGTACTTGGTGAAAGCTGACTAAAAACACTAATTAGTCCCGATGCCAACCCACCACCACCAATGCAAACAAAAAGATAATCTATAGGTTCTTTTGCCTGTTCAATCAACTCTAGACCCACGGTAGCTTGACCTTCAATAATCTTGGGGTCATCAAACGGGTGAACGAATATTTTACCCGTACTATCACCAAAAGTTTTAGCTGCTAAAGAAGCATCATCGAACGTATCACCTTCTAAAACTATTTCAACCCATTCTGCACCAAATAATTTCGTTTGCTCCACCTTTTGTTTTGGCGTTACCGAAGGCATGTAAATAGTACCTTTAATCTTTAAGTGATAACAGGCAAAAGCAACACCTTGTGCATGATTACCGGCACTTGCACAAATAACACCCTTTGCTCGTTCATCTTTTGTTAAAGAGCTTATTTTATTGAATGCACCTCTAATCTTATAAGACCGAACGCGCTGTAGATCTTCGCGTTTTAAACGTACCTGACAATTAAATTGCTTTGACAATCTTATACTTTCAGTTAGTGGCGTTACTTCTGAAATTTCAGAAATGGTCTGTGCCGCTTGTAATACATCATCTAATTGCGGAAAATATGCAGGCTTTGTCCCTTTCATAGTATTCAAATTCTTTAATTGTAAACTTTATAAATCAGTATGAAACCTAAATTGTCCGCTTAAGGGCAACTCTTTAAAAACTGCTATACCACAAAGGTTTACAATTTTAAGAATGCACTCAACCGGACAATCGGTATATCTATAAAAGATTATAAATTTATACGATAGGCTTCATAGCCGTCATTGACTCACGTAAACGTGTACCAACAATCTCTACCGGATGCGTACGTAACGCTTTGTTAATAGTAATTAATTGTGCATTATCAACGTCATTATCAATATCTCCAGAGAAGTTTGTACCAATAACATCAGTATCAATACCTTTCATGAAATCAGTTAATAAAGGCTTACAAGCATGATCAAACAAGTAACAACCATATTCTGCCGTATCAGATATAACACGGTTCATTTCAAACAATTTCTTACGAGCGATCGTGTTTGCAATTAACGGCGTTTCATGTAAAGATTCGTAGTATGCAGACTCAGCGATAATACCTGATTCTGTCATTGCCTCAAAAGCCAATTCTACACCAGCTCTTACCATAGCTACCATTAGAACACCATTATCATAAAATTCTTGCTCCGTAATCTCTTGGCTACCTGCAGGCGTTTTCTCGAAAGCAGTTTCTCCTGTTGCCGCTCTCCACGTTAACAAGTTCTTATCATCATTTGCCCAATCTTCCATCATAGTTTTTGAGAAATGACCGGTCATAATATCATCCATATGTTTTTGGAACAACGGACGCATAATATCTTTTAATTCTTCTGATAGTTCAAATGCCTTTACTTTAGCAGGATTTGAAAGACGATCCATCATATGTGTAATACCGCCATATTTCATACCTTCAGTAATAGTTTCCCATCCGTATTGTATCAATTTAGATGCATAACCGGCATCAATACCTTTTTCAATCATTTTATCGAAACAAAGAATAGAACCTGTTTGTAACAAACCACAAAGAATAGTTTGCTCTCCCATTAAATCTGATTTTACCTCAGCAACAAAAGAAGACTCTAATACACCGGCTCTGTGACCACCTGTACCAGCAGCATAAGCTTTTGCCTGAGCTAAACCTTTACCTTCTGGATCATTCTCTGGGTGCACCGCAATTAAAGTTGGTACCCCAAACCCTCTTTTGTATTCTTCACGTACTTCTGAACCTGGACTTTTAGGAGCTACCATAATCACAGTTAAATCTTCACGAACCTGCGTACCTTCTTCTACAATATTAAAACCGTGAGAATAAGATAGTGTAGCACCTTTTTTCATTAATGGCATAACAGCACCTACTACGGCAGTATGTTGCTTGTCTGGTGTAAGGTTGATTACAACATCGGCAGTAGGAATCAATTCCTCGTAGGTACCAACTGTAAATCCGTTTTCAGATGCGTTTACAAAAGATTGTCTTTTTTCTTTTATAGCGGCATCACGAAGTGTGTAAGCGATATCCAAACCAGAATCTCTCATGTTCAACCCCTGGTTTAAACCTTGTGCACCACAACCTACGATTACAATTTTTTTGCCTTTTAAAGCATTTACGCCATCTGCAAACTCAGACGAATCCATGAAGCGGCATTTTCCAAGTTGCGTTAATTTATCTCTTAATGATAGCGTATTAAAATAATTGGCCATTTTGTATTTACTTTATTTGATTATTGTTTAGATTCTTTATTTAAAATTCTTTTAGTATCGCTGAAATTTTCATTTCATCTTTAGTAACAGAAATACGACCAGAGCGAACAAACTGCATAATACCGTAGGGCTTTAGCTGATCGTGCATTTCATCAATTTCATTTCTTCTACCACTTTTAGCGATGACAAAAAAGTCTCTTGATACTGTTACGATCTGCGCATTATTATCCTTAATAATATTCTGAATTTGACGCTCGTCAAACAGAAGTCCCGATGCTATTTTGAACAAAGCAGATTCTTGATAAATAGTTTCATCATCAGTATGGTAATATGCTTTTATAACCTCAATTTGTTTCTCAATCTGACCGACGATATTATGTACCCATTTCTCTGTCGTATGTGCTACTATCGTAAATTTAGAAACATCATCAATCTCTGATTTAGAGACATTTAAACTCTCTATATTAATATGTCTCTTTAAAAATATACCAGATATTCTGTTCAGTAATCCAACATTATTTTCTGAATATACCGATATTGTAAACCATTTATTTTCCATAAGCTTTAATTACCTATTCCTTTCTACAAAAGGATTTTATGGTGTCATTATAATTATTCTATACTATTTCTTTACGGCCATTATCAAGCCTGTAGACCAATTCATTTTGGTCAATTGTAAATCTTTACGTTGTTCTAAATATGCCGTTAGTTCAATAACATTATTCTCATGACCTGCTGGCCAATTGGGTTGTTTGGTCATATCATCGATAATATAAAATCCGCCAACATTTATCAAATCTAAGACCTCATCTATTTCACTATACTTACCAGGCCAAGCATCTGCAAAAATTAAATCGAATTTAGCACCTGAGTACTCTTTTATCCAATCAGTACCATCTTTACAAACAACCTCAACCCTATTATCATCACCAAAATAACTAGTGGCTATTGAAATTAACTCTTGATCGTTATCTACGGATATTAATTTAGAATCAGCATCCATACCCTCTATCATCCAAGAAAGGCTAAGACCAATACCAGTTCCTATTTCCAAAAATCTTCCGCTTGGTTTTGAAGCTATCAAGGTTTTGAGAAAGCTACCAACGTACAAGTCTGACGGCATTGTAAATCCTATTTCCTCAGATTTACGGATTATCTCCGTGTGTATTTTTGGAATGTCCTGTATGTTAGTATCGTTCATGAGATTTAATATTATGGCTATTTCAATCTAACTTCAGAAACCGAAGCTCCAGAAGGTATCATTGGAAAAACATTATCTTCTTGTTCTACCTTAACTTCTAAGAAATAAGGCTCTTTAGAAGCCATCATTTCTTGAATTGTAGATTTTAAATCTTTACGCTCAGAAATTCGTTTAGCCTCTATACTGTATCCTTCAGCTATTTTCACGAAATCAGGATTTACCATTACGGTCGATGCGT
>NZ_JBDVOT010000029.1:0-11318 GCF_039968975.1 Maribacter sp.
ATTTAAGAATAATAAACTAACTGCACGGGGTATTATTTCTAAAGTATTGAATTGGGTTACTCCAACTAATGCAAGCTGGAACGGTCATAATTCTTCTGGTTGGAAAAAAGATATTGAAAATGTAAACGGTTTTGATGAGCGTATGCAGTATGGCGGTCAAGATAGAGAGCTGGGCGAACGTTTGTTCAACTTTGGTATAAAATCTAAGCAGTTAAGATATAGCGCGGTTTGCGTGCATTTAGATCATAAAAGAGGGTATAAAACACCAGAATCTATTGCTAAAAATGTGGGAATAAGAAATGCGACTAAAAAGGAAAAAAGTGTGTGGACACACTATGGCATAACCAAATAATAGGCTAATTCATTTTTCTGCTCCAGCCTTTTTAATTCTTTGTAGCGTTCCAAAACGCCCAATCCATTTAAATAACAAATGGTAAAACCTTTTTTGCCATCTAATATACCAAGGCGCAAGATGTAATGGTTAAAAAACTTCCAGCCGGTTTTTAGAACCATCATTACGTAGCTGAATTTCTTTTCTTTGTAAAATGATTCAATAGCTTTTAAACGGCCATACTTCAACATTTTACTTTTATAGTCTTCGTAGTTTTTGTAGCAGTAATGCGTCAACTTTTCTTTAAGAATGCCAGATGCTCCATCGACGTCCAATGTTTCGTGAACAATTTTACAATCAGAAAATACAGCTTTACTTTTTCTAAATAGGCGATAGTTCTTATCTGTTTGCCATCCACTGTAATTCAATTTTTCATTTTTGAACATGAATTGACGATAAAACCAGAAAGCTGCTATGTCAGTATCGCTAGATACTGTTTCTGTAATTTCATTTTGTAAGGCTTCAGAAACTATTTCATCTGCATCTAAAAATAGTACCCAATCATTTTTAGCTTGTTTTAAAGCAAACGATTTTTGAGCTGTAAAATTCTCAAACGGATTTTGAATGACCTTTACCTTTGGATGTTTTTCTAAGTATTCAAACGTTCCATCGGTACTAAAAGAATCAACAACAATAATTTCATCGGCAAATGAAACAGACTCGATACATTTTTCAATGTAGCCAATTTCGTTATACGTAATCACTAAAGCGGTAAGTTGTTCTTTTGTGGCAATCATATTTTCCAATTTGATAGTTTCGCTCTAATCGGAGCGAACAAAGTTATAACAAAAAAAGAATTAAAAAATTGTGTTAAGAAGTAGAATTCTTACGCAATTGAAATCCAGTGTTATAGCTAGGTTCAGTTTATAAGAGGGTGCATTTTAGAAAGGTTGCGTTCAATTATCAAAAAGTTTTTTAGTTTTATGATAACTACAATAATTAAGGAATAGGTTGTTAAATAGGCAATAAAACCTATGTCTGATTAGTGTGTTGATAATGAATAAGTGCTAAGATACTTGCGATTCAAGATAAGCTATGACCTGGTCCTTGAAAAGTGCTGGATTAAATTCTTTATATAATAATTCAACATTTTCCTTTCTTTCTTTTTTGGATTTGTTTTGTATGAGTGCCGGCTTAAAATCGTTAAGATGAACAGCCCAGTTCTTTGGGTCGCTATGATAGGTAAACCAAGCTTCTTTAGAAATCCAAGGTGAGAAAATCGCAAAATTTGGAACGCCTAAAGCTTTTGACATATTTGATGCTCCGCCTTCATTTCCAAAGTATCCATTACATAGTTTTAATAATGCTAAGAAATCTCTCAATGAATTACAAAAAATTTCTTCATGTATACAATTCTTAGAATTTTCAGAACAGTAACTTAACAACTCTTGAACACTTGATTTTTGATCTGGTGTATAATTGAGAAGTATATTAATACTTTTAATATCGGTTATTTCATTGATTAATTCCGCGAGATATTTTAAGGGATAGGTTTTGTCATCACTACTACCTTTAATACCAACCATAAGTGTTGGTTTAGATAAGTCAATATTTGAATTCACTAAAAGGTCTTTAGCTTTCGTTAATTCATCTTCTCTTAAAAAAATCTTTGGAGCTAAATTTTCTTCTTTTAATTTATTGATTAAAGGTTTCAATAATAATAATCTATTTTCAACCGCTAGACCCAATTCGGTATCAGTAGATTTAGAGTAGGTGAATAAGTCTGTGTATATAAATTTTGAATACCACTTTTCGTAAGAAATTTTAGTTTTCGCTTTAGAAAAATAGCTGATTAGATTGCTTTCCGTTTTGCAATACACATCAATAACTGCAGTATATTCCTCTTTTCTAAAACTCTTTAGAAATTTGTAGAATTTGCTTTTACTTTTCTTATACTCTTTTTTAAAAAGTATGATTTTATCAATGAAGGGGTTACCTTCAACAACGGGCAATGTATGCTCATTAATGACATAGTGTATAGTGGCATCGGGGAAATGAATTTTTAGATGTTCACATATTAGCGTGCTATTGAGTACATCGCCAATCATCTTTTGTTGAATCACCAAAAATTTATTTCCCGCCACAATTTTAATTTTAACTAAAAATCAAAATTAAATATAATTGTTGGTTAAACCGCTACATCATACTCCCTAAGTGCATCGTTCAATGATGTCTTTTTGTTTGTACTTTCTTTTCTTTTTCCAATAATCAAAGCACATGGTACCTGAAATTCACCAGCTGGGAATTTTTTGGTGTAACTACCAGGTATTACTACTGAACGTGCAGGTACAACACCTTTTGTTTCTACAGGAGTTTCACCTGTAACATCGATTATTTTAGTACTCATTGTTAATACCACATTAGCACCTAAAACAGCTTCTTTTTCAACTCTAACACCTTCTACAACAATACAACGAGAACCTATAAAGGCACCATCCTCAATAATAACCGGTGAAGCTTGTAATGGTTCTAGAACACCACCAATGCCAACGCCTCCACTAAGGTGCACATTTTTACCGATCTGTGCACAACTACCAACGGTTGCCCACGTATCTACCATAGTACCTTCATCAACATATGCTCCAATATTTACATAACTAGGCATTAAAATAGTACCAGCAGAAATATATGCGCCATGTCTTGCAACGGCATTAGGTACAACACGAATTCCTTTTTCTTTGTATCCTCTTTTTAATGGCATTTTGTCATGGTACTCAAAAATACCAGCTTCTAAAGTTTCCATCTTTTGAATAGGGAAATACATAACTACGGCTTTCTTTACCCATTCATTGATTTGCCATCCGTCTGCTGTTGGTTGGGCACATCTCAACTCTCCTAAGTCTAAAAGGTTTACAACTTCTCTAATACTATCTTGGGTTGCAGACTCTTTTAAAAGGTCTCTATTGTCCCATGCTTTTTCTATTTGAGCTCTTAATTCTGTCATTTTCATAAAATTTCCTCAAATATAAGTTGAAGTACATTAATTACCCGATTGCAACGGCACATATAACAAATTATCCTTTATTTTTGCCAAAAATTTAGTTTGGGAAAAATTCTTGCAATTGATTACGGAGAAAAACGTATTGGGCTAGCAGTTACCGATGATATGAAAATGATAGCATTTGGTTTAACTACTGTTAATACTCCTGAAATCTTTACGTACTTATCTGACTATGTTTCTAGCGAAAATGTTGATATTATTGTAGTAGGCGAACCCAAGCAGATGAATAATACCGCGTCTGAATCTGAAGTGCATATTGCACCATTTTTAGTAAAACTGGCAGAGAAATTTCCATCAATTCCTATTAAAAGGCATGATGAGCGTTTTACATCTAAAATGGCTTTTCAGACGATGTTAGATAGCGGGTTAAAGAAGAAACAAAGAAAGAACAAGGCACTTATAGACGAAATAAGTGCAACGATTATTTTACAAGATTTTTTAAAAACAGTATAAATGATTTTACCCATTATTGCGTACGGTGATCCCGTATTAAGAAAAGTAGCGGATGATATTGATAAAGATTATCCAAAACTGAATGATTTGATTGCTAACATGTGGGAAACCATGTATAATGCTAGTGGTGTAGGTCTTGCTGCGCCACAAATAGGGCTGCCAATTCGTATATTTTTAGTTGATACTACCCCTTTTTCAGGTGATGAAGATTTAACTGAGGATGAGCAAAAACAATTAGATGGTTTTAAACGAGTTTTTATCAATGCGACCATTGAAGAAGAAACTGGTGATGAATGGGCATTTAATGAAGGTTGCCTTAGTATACCTGATGTTCGTGAAGATGTAAGTAGAAAAGGTACTATAAAAATTACTTATTTAGATGAGAATTTTAAAGAGCATGAAGAAATTTTCGATGGTCTTTTGGCTCGCGTTATTCAGCATGAATATGATCATATAGAAGGAGTGTTGTTTACCGATAAATTATCAGCTTTAAAAAAGAGAATGTTGAAGGGTAGATTAACTAGTATATCTAAAGGTAAGGTTAACGTAGACTATCGTATGAAATTTCCTGCGATGAAAAAAGGACGTTAAAATGCCTTTATTATTAATAGAAAAGTGTAATATTTGTCCACTTTAAAATTTTAAAAGAGTTTATGGGGTTAGAGAAAATTTTATCCGTTGCAGGAAAACCAGGTTTGTACAAACTAATTACACAGACCAGAACTGGCTTCGTTGCAGAGTCTTTATTAGACGGTAAAAGAATTACGGTAAGTTTACGTAGTAGTGTTAGTGTATTATCTGAGATTGCAATTTATACCTTAGAAGAGGAAGTGCCGTTAAGAGATGTATTTAAAAAAATACAGGAAAAAGAAAATGGAGGTAAAACATCTATAGGGCACAAAGAAGAGAAAATTAAATTAGAAGAATACTTTTTTGAGGTACTACCTAATTATGACGAAGATCGTGTGTATGTGAGTGACATCAAAAAAGTAATTCAGTGGTACAATATATTAACCGATAATAATATAACTGATTTTTCTACTGAAGAAGTAGAAACTGAAGAAGCTGCTGGCGAAGAATAGTATTTTTTACACAGTATTAAATTTTAAAAAGCCCTTATGGGCTTTTTTTTTGTTTAAAACTTAGGATTAGGCTTTTTTACTATTTACTTAAGTTACTCATCTATAGTTTTTAGCCTTTCACCGACACCTTTCTTTCAAACATCAATGATTGATAAAAATAAGATTTATAATACTGCAAATTTGGAGTAAGAATTATAAGACAATCAAAATTTTATTGATATGAGTGTAAGCGATTATAGAATTGACTGTGAACTAAAGAGTGCTTTTTATAACAAATCATATTCACCCTTTGTGATTTTAAATAAAGACATGGATTTTGTAGATGTTAATGAAGCTGCTATTTCAACCATGGGTATTACAAAGGAAAATTTCATTGGTAAAAATATTCTTGATTTGTTTCCATATTTAAAAGATACAGAAAGGTATGACGCTTACAGGAATGTTATTGACACTGGTGTAACCATTGGTTTTGATGAACTATTGTTCAAAGGTGAATTTGCAGAGAGTAAGTTTATGTCCAAAGCTTTTAAAATAGGTGATTATTTGGGTATTACTACACTAGACGTAACTCATGTTATCGGTACAATTGAAAAATTAAAGAAAACTCAGGACTCTTTAAAGGAAGTCAACACAAATTTAAAAAAGAAGAATCAAGAGTTAGAGGAATTCTCTTATGTTGCCGCTCATGATTTAAGGGCTCCTCTTACTAACTTAAAGAGTTTGGTTCAAATGATGAAGGAAGTAAACCCTACCACAGATAGCATGGATCCGCTAGTTGATAAGCTTAGTACGGTTGCTCAAGTAATGTGCGATAAAATTAGAGCCTTAAATATGGTTATTGCTATAAAATCTAGTTTTAACGATACAAAGGAAGATGTAAGCTTTTCAGATACTATGGCTAGTGTAAAAAGTATGCATTCAAAAGAAATTATAGAATATAGAACAATTATAAAAGAAGATTTTTCTAGTAGTCCTCAAATACACTATAATCAAGCTCAATTAACTAAAATTTTAGATAGCCTTATGTCTAATTCCTTAAAATATAGACATCCTAAAAGAAAATTGAGCATTAAGGTTGAAACTAAAATTGTAAAAGGCAAAACACAGCTGGTTTTTAGGGATAATGGTCTTGGTTTTAATCAAGATTTATCTGATAAGATTTTTACATTGTTTAAAAGAATGCATACTCATGTAGAGGGGCTAGGTATAGGCTTATACTTAACTAACTCTATAATTAATGATAACGGGGGCAGTATACAGGTAAAAAGTCAAGTAAATAAAGGAACTGAAATAACTATCATATTTTAATATAAACATTAATAAAACTAAATACCATGATCAAAATATTATTAATTGAAGATGATGAAGTAACTAACTTCATAGCAAAAACAAACCTTGAGAAATTTGGATATAAAAACATTTCTATAGCATTGAACGGACAAGAAGGTTTAGAATACTTGAAAAATAACAACTGTCCGGATGTCATCATCCTTGATATTAATATGCCTGTATTAGATGGGTGGGATTTTTTGGAAGCTACTAGAAAGTTAAACTTTTGTACCAATGTACCTGTTATAATAGCAACTTCTTCATCTAGAGAAGATGACGTAGCAAGAGTAAGAACTTTTGAAAATGTAATGGAATATTTAGAAAAACCATTAAACTTTAAAGAATTAAATTCTATAATATCTAAAGTAAGTTCAAAATCTGTTGATTCATAAAAAAAGCCTTGATTGATTTCAATCAAAGCTTTTTTAGCGTCTTTTTAAAGATTAGTCTTTACTAATAGTTTTGTAGGTGTAATCACTTTTTTTCCAATCTATGAGTTTAGATGGGTAGTATTTTACGTCCATTCGGTCAAGAAAAGGAGCTTGCTCTGCTAGCCTTTTTTTATAGTTGTCCCAATCTCTATTCTCTTTAATACTCCAGCTTAATTCAGAATAACCAATAATTCTTGGAAAAGCCAAATATTCAAGTTCATCTATATTACTAATTGTTTCAGACCAAAGTGGAGCTTCTACACCTAGAATATTTTCCATAGGAATTCCGTATTCTTCAGGTGTCCAAATATATGCGGTATCTACAGGTATATATGCTGCCCAGTGAAGTCCAAATTTAGATAAAGTATCATACTCCATATCTAAATAAGCTTTTTTAGCAGGCGAAACTATAATCTGCATTCCTTTGTCTACCGCTTTTTTAGCATTCTCTTCACTTGCCCACCATTGGGAAATTGAGGTAGAATCTACATTTGCTATAGCAACTTCATCCCAGCCAATCATGCGTTTACCATGCTTCTGTACTATTTTTTCAACCTTATTGATGAAGTATTTGTAGTCTTTCTTTTTAGTTACATGGCTTTCATCTCCACCAACGTGAAAATACGGTCCTGGTGTTATGGCAGAAATTTCTCTAACTACATCGTCTATAAAAGTATATACCGTATCCTTATGAGTATCAAATGTGCTGAAACCAACACGCATGCCTTCATATAATTTAGGGGTTTTCCCGTTTCCGTTAAGGAATGGATAAGATACTGATGCCGCATTGGTATGACCAGGCATATCAATCTCAGGGATAATGGTCATGTACCTTTCTGCTGCGTAACGCACTATTTCTTTGTAATCTTCTTGAGTGTAAAACCCACCAGATTCACCGCCAACTTCGGTGCTGCCCCCAACTTCTGTTAGTTTGGGCCAAGATTTAATTTCAATTCTCCAGCCCTGATCATCACTTAAATGTAGGTGCAAGACATTGATTTTATAATATGATAATAGATCAATATATTTTTTTACATCTTCTACGCTGAAAAAGTGTCGTGCCACATCTAACATAGAACCTCTATATGCAAAGTTAGGATTGTCAATAATCTTACCTGAAGGTACGGGCCATATTTTCTGTAAGGCTAAAGTGTCGTTACTTTTTAAGGGTACCAATTGCCTTAGTGTCTGTATACCTCTAAAGGCACCTTCAGCGGTGTTAGAATTAATTATAATAGAATCTTGATTAATGTATAGCTGATAGCCCTCTGGCGTTGCTAAATCTGTGCTATCGCTCTGGTTAATGTAAATTACCCTTTCTACCGTATTGGCGCCTTCACTGTTTACGGGAATAGTAAGATTAATTTTGTCTTTTAATTTATCTGCTAAAAATGTACCTACTTCTTCAAAACCAGTGGCATTTTTAGAAGTGTAGATTGCAGTAAATTGATCTAAGGCAAAAGCGGAATTGGTGGGTATTGTTTTTAAAGGCTTTGGTATCAAACTAGCTTTAGACAGGTCGGTCGTCGGCATAGCAATTCGTTCTTTCTTTTCTTCGGTACAAGCTATGAACAGTACTATTAAGCTTGCAAAAAATAGACTTCGAATACAGAAGGTCTTTATCATTTTAATTAAGGTTGGTTAACTAAATCTTTCATGGCTTCATACCAAATATCGTAACCTTTTTGGTTCATGTGAAGTCCGTCTTCAATAAAAATATCGGTTTTTAGCTTTCGTTTGTTCATCATTGGTTTCCAAACGTCTACATAAAATAGGTTAGGGTCGTTTTTAACAAAACGGTTCATTTTTCTATTTAACCTTTTGTATTTATTTCTGATTTTCCATCGACTGATACTTGGTTTTGCCGATATTAAAATAACCTGTGTAGATGCATTTTTAGCTTTTATTCGACGGATGATCTCTGTGGTGGTATTAAGAACATCATTAGGACTTTTTTTTGACCATAAATCATTATCACCCTCGTAAATAAATACTTTTTTTGGATTGTAGGCTAATATTAATTCATCTGTAAATAGCAATAAATCTGATGCTTGTGAACCTCCAAAGCCACTATTTACAATTTGATGTTTTGGAAATTCTTCCTTTAATTTACGCCATAATCGTACACTTGAACTTCCTGTGAAAACGATGGTCTCTTTACTTGAATCCCAAATACTGTCATATTTAGCAGTGATATCTTTTACCTCGTTTGTAAATACATTTTCTGTTTGGGCAAGGCTTGATAGTGAAACTAACACTGCAAAAAAGGTTAGTATTTCTGTTTTTATTAAGTTATTTGAAAGAGGTGATATTATAAACATGTTATTATTTTTTTGCGGCTTCGGTAAATTCTTCCGTCAATGCCCATTCGTGAAATCTAGCTATCCAATTGTCAGAAGGCAGATTTTGTTTTTTCATTCCAAATCCGTGTCCGCCTTTAGAATACATATGCATTCCTGTATTTTTTCCATTTGTTAACCAGGCGGAATATAAATCTGCACTTGGCTTGGCTAATCCTAATGGGTCATCAGTGGCACAAATCACTAACATTGGTGGTGCATCTTTTGGCACATTATATTCGCCTATAACCGTCATCCAAGGATAAATAGGTACTATGAAATTTGGTTTGTTTGCCTTGGTATAATTAAAGGTGACGCCCATGGCAACCGCGCCACCTGCTGAAAAGCCCATAAACCCAATTTTGTTGGGGTCTAATTTCATTTCATTGGCATTTGTTCTTACATAGGTAATTGCAGCTAGACCATCTGCAACAGAAAGTGGTAAAACGGGAGTAACACGCTCTCCAATTTTTGCAGGGTTGGTAGCACCTTCATCTGTAATTTCTTTAATACCATCAATACCCGTAGGCACTAATCTGTATTTTAATACAAAAGCGGTTATACCGTGTTTGTTAAGCCACTTAGCAACAGATCTACCTTCACTTTCAATACTTAAACCGTAAAGTCCACCACCAGGCGCAACAATTACACTAGTTCCGTTTGGTGTGTCCGCTTCAAAAATTTCTAGTCTAGGTACAGAGACATTGGAGACTACTTCATTTTCCCAAATGTCAGAGTAATATTCTCGTTCTGCTGTAGGCCATGTTACATCGGCACTTTTTTCATAAGGTAGGTCAACCATTTTTTGGGCAAGTACATTCATAGATATAAAAATACAAGTAAGTAATATAAGATGCTTCATTTTTTTATTTTATTGTTTCAATAAACATGTATAATAGAGCTGCCAATACTCCTCCAATAATAGGACCAATAATTGGTACCCATGCATAGCCCCAATTACTATTTCCTTTATTCTTAATAGGGAGAATGGCATGCAACAAACGCGGGCCAAAGTCACGAGCAGGGTTAATGGCGTAGCCGGTTGGTCCGCCCAAACCAAAACCAATACCCATTACTAATAAAGCTACTGGTAGTGCGTCTAAAGAACCTAAAGATACAGCACTGTCGCCCATACTACCACTGGCAATATAGAATACCCCAAAAACAAGTGCAAAAGCACCGATGATTTCAGTCATCAAGTTCCAAAACGGACTTTTAATAGCTGGTGAAGTGGAGAAGGTTGCTAAAATAGCATCGGTATCTTCTGTAGCTTCATATTGTTTTTTATAATTGAGCCATACTAAAAAGTTACCCATCATGGCACCTAAAATTTGCGCAACAACATAGCCTGGTACCAATGCCCATGTGAATTTTCCGGCAACGGCAAGTGCAACTGTCACGGCAGGGTTTAAGTGAGCACCGCTGGCATCGGCAGAAATAAACACACCTATAAATACTGCAATACCCCAAGCTAAAGAAATGCCTGTCCATCCCGCATCGGCTCCTTTTGTCCCCTTCAAAACAATATTGGCAACAATGCCGTTACCAATTAGAATCAACATGGCAGTCCCAATAAATTCAAAAATATACGTAATCATAGTTTGGTTAGATTTTAAGTCGTTTAAGATAATTAAAATCGAGGAATTATGAATATTCAAAAGACTTTGTTGTGTTATTGATAATTTACGGTGTGGAATTATGTAAATGTCAACACTTCTTGAATTTGACTATGTCACGAATTCAAGGTAATATGCTATTTAAGCAAATAATAAAGTGATTTTATATGCTCATTAATTATGTTTTTTTCTAATACCTGACACCGCGAACATTCGTTTGTAGGGTATATACAGATCCCATAGCCGTAATAAACAATATGTCTTGATTTTTACCACCAAAAGTTACATTTGCTGTCCAGTTTTCATGAACAGGTATGTTCTGTAAAAACTCTCCCTTAGAATTGAAGATGGTCACACCTTCGCCTGTTAAATAGATATTTCCTTTATTATCTATTGTCATGCCATCAGAGCCCATATTTGTAAATAGTTTACGATTGCTTAAGGTTCCATTCTCTTGAACGGTATAGGAATATGTTTTTTTATCGCCGATATCGGCAACGTAAAGTGTTTTACCATCGGGAGTTCCAATAATGCCATTTGGTTGCACAAATTCTGATGCTACTATAGTTACTTCTTTTGTTTCAGGTGCTATGTAATAAACATTTTTGTCAACGATTTCTGCTTCGGTTCTGGTCCAGTATTCTCTTTGATAGTAAGGGTCTGTAAAGTATATGCC
>NZ_JBDVOT010000030.1:0-10225 GCF_039968975.1 Maribacter sp.
CATGCGGATTAGAAAAATAATCTACAGTAGCCTTTACGGTATCTAGCACCGCTATAACCTCTATTGCAGGGTTGATTTTCGTGAGCAGATAGGCTAAATTATCGCTTGCGGCAAGTTCATCTTCTACTAGTATTACTTTCATACCGGATGCTTTAAAGGTAGTTCTACTTTAAATATATCATTATCGGTACTTACTAAAACATCTTTTTTCAACAAAAGAGAATATCGTTTCTTTAAATTATAGAGACCCGTACCCATACCTTCTGCTAATGTACTACGACTACGAATAGGGTTTTCTACCACTAAAGATTGTTCATTAGAATAGACTTTTACGGTCAAGGGGTTGGTAGAAGATATTTCGTTATGCTTAACTGAATTTTCTACTAACGATTGTAATGCTAACGGCGGAATTTTCATATCCATATAATCCTTGGCGACATCTACTTCTATCTCAATTCTATCTCTATACCTTGTTTTCATTAAAAAAATATAACAATCTAAAAATTTAAGCTCCTCTCTCGTTGCCACCAAATTAGTTTCACCACTCTGCAAAATATAGCGGTACATATAAGAAAGCTTATTCACGAATTTAGTAGCATTTTCATTTTCACGAATTAATGAAGAAAGAGAGTTTAGAGAATTGAACAAAAAATGTGGATCAATCTGGTTCTTTAAGGCTGCCAACTCATTCTCTAAATTCTGCTGTTTTAATTGTTCGTTCTCAATTCTACTTTCTTGCTTATCAGTACTTACCCGCAATAAACGCGCTATAAAAAACAAAACTATAGATAAGTTAATAAAGGTAAAATTCACCCAACTTATTTCATTAGATTTCAGTGACCTACCACTAAATAAAGGGTAGCAGATTATAAATATTTTTACCACCGAGATTGCTAGCACAATATTGATAATCAGAATTACGATCCATTTTAAAAACGGTGGCCATTTATATTCGTCATAATCAATATTGGCGTTTAACTGAATTACAGACCATGAATAGCAAAAGAAAAACAGGTAACGATACATAAAATCGACCACCCAAGACATAGAGAAATTTAAATTACCTTCCATTATACCGTTGTACAAATAGATGGTTTTTGGTAACGACACCAAAATCCCTATTAGAAGAGCTGTCTTAATTACTTCTCCCTGCTTTACTTTTGTTATTGCCATTTAACTTATTTCTAATGGTGCTACATAAATATACCGCAATAAATCTATGTAATATTGTACACAAAGGTATTGTGTAATATGGCTAATTGATGGTATAAATAGCCCAAACGTCTATAATACCATTTAAAACAACCAGAGTTAATTATGAAATATTCTCGTAGGATAAAAATGCAGTAAAACAAAAACAAATAACGACAAAGAATAAACTAAGTACATAAAATCAGACACATACAAACCAACCGTCTATGTTCTACAAAAAGTGACACTTACTATTCAGTAAACCAATCTCGTACTGTTTCTTCCGCTAATTTGTTATTAGGCGTAAAGGCATTATTTTGTTCGCCACGGTATTCTAAATAGCTAGGAAATTTCCACCATAAGATACCTTGACACCAAGGTTCATCCTTAATACCTTCAAAGATAATTTCATAAGACCTACGCTGAGCCTCTTCATTTATAGTATCGTCTGCCTCTGCATGCGGATTTTTCCAAGGGGTATCTACACTTCTAAAGCCTATTTCCGTAAATACGATAGGCTTCTTAAACTTGTCATATACCTTTTTAATCTTTGTCTTTACCGTATCAAATTGAAGACTTAATTCCTCATCTGTAGGATTATCTTTTTTACTCAACGGATAGTAAGAATTCAACCCTATAAAATCTAATTCGTCCCAAAATTCTAATTTCTCAAATTCAGCTCCCCAATTGGCGGCATAGGTAATTTGCCCAGAATACAATGCCCGTGTTTTCTTTATCATTGCACGCCAAGCATCTGGCTGAGACAATGTTGCTTTAGTAAACTCCACACCTATACACAAAGCATCCATTTCATGAATTTCTGCCAAGAATGCGTAGTGGCGAATCCATCGATAATAATAATCATGAAATTTATCCCATTGGGCATCCGTAGGCATATCTATACCACCGGGCCAGCTACCGCCTACATAAATTTGAGGTTTCAACAAGGTATACATACCCATATCACTAGCCATTGAAACAGCATGTACAACCGCATCATCATTCTCACTGCCAGCATTATCACTAAAATGCAATGGTTTAGGTGTGTTTATATCATTAATACCTGTATACGGTACTATTGCCATGGCATTACTGCCCATATTCTTTTGCTTCAACAAAGATTCCGTTGCTTTTTTAGAACCATAGCCATTATAAATACTATACCCTTCATGTGCAAAATTGAAACCTTTTACATAGGGTAATTTTTTCTTTTGTGTTTTTTTCTTAGGATATGCACTAGGTAATTCCGCCAAATACTTCTGCCACTTTATTTCAAGTGTTTTTTCTTCTTGTTGCGTTAACGATAACTTATTATATCGTTTTAGATAAACATCTTTTCCCCATGTTTCAATTAAGAAGTCTGTAAACGCACCAGCCATACAATCTCGTATCAACGAAGATTCCATCTCTAAAAAAGAGTTACTTAAAAGCTCTGCCACCGTAAAGGTATTCTCAGATTCTACCAATCTTGCAGCCCAATACTTGTAGCCTTTCATTTGCCAGGTATCGGTAAAATATATAGGCAGCCCTAATGTGATGATATTCTTATTACTCTCTCCTATCAGGTGGTGCAACAACAAAGCATTATCTCTACCAATATTATTATTTGCATAAATTTTATTTACTATAGTATGTACGGAGTTTGTAACGGTGTCATACGTAGAATGATCAGTATTTCCCGTCATTAAGCCTTTCTCTTCTGTACAAGTATAAAAATTATAGGTTATTTTAGGTACATTTTTTTTACCTACAAAATTTACAATTTTTGCTTTTGATTTAATCACTGCAGCTTCCCAAGTAGGAACATCTATTTTTTGAATGGCTTTTTGGTGATCTATGAACTTAAAGTCATCGGTATCTAGCAACACCCGGGTACCTGTAGCAAAATTAAAAAAGGTGGATCCTTCAATACCCCAGTTTACATTAAAATCACCCATGACCAATCGCTCATTATTCTCATACACTTCGTACTCTAAATTCTGACGGTAAAATGACTGACCTTGATCCAACACTTTTTCGGCAAACAAAGAAAATACTTCTTGAGCATCCGTACCCGTCAAAAAACTAAAGGGGATTTTAGAATCTGTGGGACTAGGGTAAAAACAAACTCCTAAAATAGAATTATTATTAGGCATTTCTTTAGATCCAATTTTAATTTCTGATGGTGACACTTGAAAAGGCGTATTCCCCATATATTCTTTTATCAGCGGATTCTCATCTACCGCACCCACTAAATACAAAATTGAATTTTCTAATGATTCTGCCGTAACCTCATCAACCCTTTTGTAACCCACCTTGGCGCTGCGCCTTGAACGTGTTACTTCTAATAAAGAAAGTTCGTGAAGTATGTTCTTGTATTGCTGCTGCAACGCCGTGTCTTTTGCCCCATAGACAACCAATATTTCTCGCTTATCAAAGAAACTTCTACGCAGGTCTCTTCGCGTAGCAATGGTATCTAACGTTTTAGTTATTATCTCATTTTCTGCCGTTGGCAAGTATTGTACACCGGCAAAACCGACAATTCCAACAATAACAAATAAAGCAACTAAGAGATATTTCTTCTTCATAAATTCAGCAATAGGTAAACTCTTGTTTAAGATAACAAAACTGCAAAACCTATATTGGTTTACGATGTTATTTAACTTTTAATAAGGAGTTTGTACGGTGGCGTATTACAGACCTGTTGTAATACGAACCTATTTGTACCTTAACTTTGTACTATCAAATAGTCATTACAACATGAAATATTTTTTATTCTTTACGCTGATTTTATTTTCTAATCTGAATATTATTGCGCAAGGTAACGCAACTATACCTTTAGAAAAATATACGGAACTTAGAGTGTATGACAGAATCAGTGTAACCCTTGTAAAAGGTGAAGAAAATAAAATTGAAATCGCCAATGCCGATAAGAAAGAACTTAGTATTACAGAAAATGATGGCCGATTAAGATTAAAAATGTGCTCTGGCGAATCTGTTTTAAACACTATTTTAAATCTTAAACTGTACTATACAGAAGCACTATCGGTCATAGATGCGAACAAAAATTCTAGAATTATTTCTACGGGATTGGTCATTGGTACCGACTTAGAAATAGAAGCGCAAGATGCCAGCACCATCACCTTAAATATTGCGTACAACAATGTATTGTCTAAAAGTGTTAGTGGTAGTGAAATAAAGTTATCGGGTACTAGCAGCAATCAAGAAGTAATGATCAATACCGGCGGCAAAATTTTAAACAAAGGTTTAAAAACAAAAAATAGCACCGTAATCGTTCTCTCTGGTGGTAGCGCTGAAGTTCATGCCAGTGAATCTATTATTGCCAAAGTAAAAGCTGGCGGTACTATTAATATTTATGGCAACCCCAAATCTGTGGATAAAGATGATACATTTGGTGGTAAAATTGCAATACTAGAATAACTACTGTTCTATACTCTGAACATCGAAACCTACGAGTTCATTATCCTGAAACTGTGGCATCACCTCAATTGGGTTACAGCACACTTCACAATCTTCTACATAGGTCTGTTGTGAAACGGAAGGATCAAGTAGCATAGATACTTCTTCCCAGCAATACGGGCATTGAAAATAGTGCTCGAACATGGCAACTAATTAAGCTTTCAATTCTTTGGCTAGCTCCTTCAACGTTAAAGACTGAATTAGATTACCGCCATTAGAGGTGAAAATAGTATCATGACCCAATTTTAAAGAAAGAATGTCTTCATCAGCATCTAAATGAATGTCTGATGGATTTACTTTAATCTCCTCTAACTTAACATCAAAACGTTTTTTTAAAGTTACAGAGCCATTGACTTTACTTAATTCAAAGCCGTAAAAATCGAACAAACGTTGCAAGCCGCTAAAAAAGCTAAAACCTATATAAATTAAAGCCGCCATTGCAAACTTATATGCCAAGGTAAAAACATCTAGCTCTTCACCATTTATAAAAGTATATACCAAGTTGATACAACCATAAATACCTAGCATGAATACCAATAGACCTACTATTACAGCCAATACATCTGTAAGTAATGCCTTTTGGGTTCTAGTCACTACCAACCCATCTGCAGTTTTATCTGCCCTAAAGCCGAAATCCTTTAAATAATCTAAGTTATTTATTTCAGCGCGTTTATTGGAAATGGTATTTTCTAAATTACTTAAATCTACAACAACAGCACGTTTCTCTAACTCTTCATGTAAACTTAACTGCGCTTCAAAAGTGAGTAATGAATGTTGATCCATTATCTCTATGAGCTCGCTATTTGTTCTATCGCTATACATCTTTTCCCTAATTAATTTGCTCGATCATTCGAGATTAAAACTTTAAGGTTTACTTATAGTTCTATATTCAGTAATTGTCCTGTAAGTTGTAGTAATTGAAGCTCAGCCAATTTTGCATCGTACTTAGCCAAGTTCTTATTGGTCTGTGCATTCAATAAATTAATCTGTGCCTGCCTAAACTCTATCGATGTTATACTACCCAGTTGAAACTGCTCTTTGGAACGCTCAAAATTATTCTGATTGGTAAATACATTCTGTTCTTGAATTTGATATATTTTCAACAAATTCTCATACAATGCCATAGCGTTCTGCATATCTCTACTAACTTCTAACTCTACCTGCTTACGCAATAATTCTTGATTAGCATAGGTAATCTTAGCATTCTTAACACTAACCGTAGTGCTACCACCATCAAACAAGTTCCACGTAAGACTTGCACCTAAAGAATAATTGCCTACATTAGAATTGGTACCTGGAAAAACCGCTCCTGTCAAAAAAGCCGATGGTGCATTTTGGTTTCGGTTCCATCCATAAGAACCCGTTAAACCTATTGTTGGCAAATAACCAGATTTGCTCACCTTGATATCATATGAATTGATATTCAAATTAGTTTCGGTCTGCAACACTGCAACGTTATTGGCAATTGCCTTATCCATAAATTCCACTATTTGAAACTTAGGTATAAAAACAATTGTTGTATCTACTTCATATTGCGCACTTAAATCTTGATTTAGAACCACATTTAAATCGCGCTTTGCATTTGCCAATTGCTGTTCCGTATTCAATAGATTAATACTATCATTGGTCATATCTACCTGAGCGTTCAGGATATCCAACTTAGTATTTTGACCATATTCAAAAGAATACTCTGATCTAGTGATTCTATCCCTGGAAATTTCCAAAGCTTGCTTTTGTACATTTTTATTCTCCGTTAGTCTAGCTATTTCAAAATATACCGTAAACATTTGAATCATGGTATTTTCTATAGTCTCACGGGCTTGTAACGTGCTTAATTGGTACTGTTCTTTTAATCTTTTGTAATTATAGAACCTACCCATACCATCAAACAAGGTATAATTTAGATTTAATGCCGTACTATATCTTTGGCTTTCTGCACCGTCAATAGAAATGTCTGTCCTTTCACTACCATCATCATTAAATTGACCTGGAAATTCAGTAGTTGTATTGTTATTATTATAGGTAGCACCCGCCGTACCTGATAATGTTGGCAAATATCCAGAATTAAGAATACTGGCATTATTCTCTGCAATATCAACTTGACTTTTGGCTATCTCTATTCCATAATTATTCTCTAAAGCCCTAATTACAGCTTCTTCTTTAGAGAGTGTTTTCTCTTGCGCGAAAACTGCACAAACCGGGAGAAATACCAATAATATGATGAATCTTACTTTACTCATTATAACTTATCTATATTCTTATATGGATGTGAACCACCTTCTATTTGCTCTTGATGCTCGCTACCTTCTATAGCGTCTTGCTTATGACCTTCTAAATGATCAGCATCTTTTCTTTCCTTAATTGCTCTTTCTACCTCTTCTTTTGTAATCTTATGCCCTGAAGCGAAAGATAAATTCTGCGCTTTTAAGTTGTTACTGAACGATAAGAACAGTGGTAACATTAATAAAGTAAGTACCGTAGCGATACCTATACCATAGGCAATAGAAATTGCCATTGGCTTTAAGAATTGCGCTTGTCTACTGGTCTCTAACATTAAAGGAGCCAAACCTGCGATAGTAGTAATAGATGTTAAGAAAATAGCTCTAAACCTAGACTTACCTGCTTCAAAAATAGCGTTATCAAAAGTCATACCTTCACGTAAATTAGAATTGAATTTACCTATAAGCACCAGACCATCGTTTACCATAATACCAATCAGTGCAATGATACCTAATATAGAAAGCACGTTTATTGGGAAATCATGTACCCAATGCCCCCATGCCACTGCCGTAAAGCTAAATGGCACCAATAACAACAGCATCAATGGCTGACTAAAACTTCTAAATGTAAATGCAATAGTGATGTAAATCAATAGAATTACCGTGAAACCAACCAGTTTTAATGAACCTGTTAATTTCTCTAACTCCCTGTTCTGACCTTCATAAGATGCACTTACCGTTGGATATTTAGATTGTATCTCTGGCATGTGTACGTTCTGAATTTCGGTCATAATTTCTGTTGGACTATCCTTTACGTCTTTCATATCCGCAGACACCTGAATTTCTCTTCTGCCTTCTAAACGGTTGATAGCAACATCTCCACGTTCAATAGTATAATCTGCAATTTCACTCAACGGGACTCTTTCACCTGTAGGCGTAACAATTCGCATATCATCTAAATTAGAGATTGACGAACGCTCATCTCTGTCATAACGAACCCAAACCCTGATCTCATCTTGAGATCTTTGAAAACGCTGCGCCTGTACGCCAAAGAAACCTGCACGTACCTGAGTCATTAATGCTTGTAGATCCAATCCTAACAAATAGGCATTTTCTTTTAATGTCAGTCTGATTTCTTTAATACCCGCCGGGTCATTATCAGAAATATCTTTCAATCTTGGATTCTTGGTCAAAATATCTTTCAACTCCGCTTTTGCAGCTTTTAATTGTTCAATATTGTTACCTAACAAGGATACCGAAACCGGTGAGCCACCAAAGTTACCACCAGAACCATAAATAAGACTTTCTACACCCACTACCGGACCTACGAGTTCTTCTACCCTTCTAGTTACCATATCAGCAGATATTTCATTTGGTCTTTCTTCACCTGGCAATAGGTTAATACTTAATACTGCAGAAGATGAGCCGGGACCTATATTTTTAATAAGGTTTTCAAAAACCATTTTATCTGAGCCTGGCATATATTTATCAGTCAATTCTTGATTGACAATTATGGCTTTTTCCTCTATTAAGGATATAATAGAATCTGTAATTTTTTCATTAGTACCATTAGGCATTTCTAATTCAATACCTACACGATCACTGGCAATCCTTGGAAAGAATGCCGTTCTAATGATACCACCACCTACAGAACCTAATGTTAAAATGAATGCAGAAGCAAAAACCGCGAACATGAATATTTTGTGATTCATTGAAAACCGTAATACTGGAGTATATAGATTATCACGCATCCAAACCATTAATCTATCACCAAATTCGTTGATCACCCTTAGTTTGGCAAAAGCATTAGCCAAACCACTCTTAGGTTTGGTATCTATTGGCTGTAAAGCTTTTGAATGCGCCAAGTGAGCAGGTAAAATTACCAAAGCCTCTACTAGAGATACCACTAAGGTCAAGATTACAATTACCGATACTTCACCAAAAAACTCGCCAATTCTACTATCTAAGAACAAGAATATGGAGAAAGCTAATATTGTTGTTATAATTGCCGAAATAATAGGAGGCAATACTTCCATAGTACCATCTACAGCCGCCTGAACAGGAGATTTTCCTTTTTCATAATGCTGATATATATTCTCTGCAATTACAATACCATCATCCACCAGAATACCGATAACGATTATCATACCGAACAATGAAAGTACATTAATGGTCACATCAAAGAAACCTGCAAAAACGAACATTCCCAGGAATGCAACAGGAAGGCCGAATGCTACCCAGAACGCTAATCTAGTATTCAAGAAAAGAGATAGAAATATCAATACCAACACCATACCCATAATGGCGTTTTCTGTCAATAATTGTGTTCTTTGATTTAACGTGATAGATTGATCGGATACAACATCTAATTTTATGTTGTTGTACTTTTCATTGAATTCACCAATGTATTCGTTTACTTGATCGGCCGCAGCAATTAAATCTTCATTATTAGTACTTGTAATAGTAGTACTTACGGATAAGTTTCCATTAAAATAAGTAGCATTTGGTGTCTCTGAAAAACGGTCTCTTACAATAGCCACGTCTTTTAAACGTATTACATTACCAGATTGATCTGCACGAACAACCAGATTACTAAGTTCACTACCATAATAGGAGCGATTATTGGCACGTATTAAATACTCCTCCGCATCTGTTTTAATATTACCACCCGTTACAAGTATATTGGCATTACCAACGGCACTTGCTACTTCAGAAAATGATAATCCATATGCCAGTAAATCATTCTCGTTTACAGCAATTTCGATTTCCTCATCAGGAAATCCGGAAATCGTAATTTGAGAAATACCGTCCATTGCCCTAAGATCATTCTCTATCTCCCTACCTACACTTTTTAATGTTGCAAGTGGAATATCTTCTCCACTAATAGCAAAAGATATGGTTTGGCGTACGGTTTCTAAAATAGATACAATTAAAGGCTCCATTCCTGTTGGGAAAGTTGGCACCCTATCTACAGCATTTTTGACCTCTAAAAGCATGAAGTCAATATTCTCACCCTTTTCTATCTCAACGTTAATTGTACCACTATTCTCCCTAGATGTAGAAGTAACACGATCAACACCTTCAAGTCCTTTTAAATTATCTTCAATTTTAAGTACAATACCTTCTTCAACCTCTTGTGGCGATGCACCTGGATAAGTAATGGTAATGGCTATATTCTTAGAATCCGTCAATGGAAAGTAAGAAGATTTTAATGCCTTAGCACCAACAATGCCGAACAAGGCAAAAGAAATAACTACAACATTAACGGCAACATGATACCGAATAAAATATTCTATCAGTTTACGCATTATTCTTCTGTATTTTCTGGTTGTTCAGAGTAAATTTTAACCGCCATA
>NZ_JBDVOT010000031.1:0-10795 GCF_039968975.1 Maribacter sp.
AACCAGCTCTTAAAAGACCATCAGCCAGATTATGATGCTAAAGAAGCATATTTCTTAAAAGAACTGTTGTTATGGGGATTGGTTTCTTACAAGAAATTAAACAAGCAACGTTTTACAGATGGGTTTGAGTTTAAAGACCTCTATAGTAGTTTCTTAAAAGATATTTAGTTAACGAACCTAAGAACAGGTTAAATAGCTATTGAGTTGAAAATTTAACTTAAAGCTCTATTATTTAATAAAAAAAGCCCTATTCATTACAAATAGGGCTTTCTCTTTTTCACAGCAAAATTAAATTCATTGTAATTGATAAGCGGGCAATTTAAAAATGAAAGAACTTCCTTCATAGGGTTTACTTAAAACTACTATGGTAGTATCGTGTAAATCCATTATTTTTTTGACTATTGCCAAGCCAAGACCTAAACCTTGTTTTTGAGTATTTTTATCTACTTGCTTATATCTGTCGAATATAAAAGGTTGATCGTTTACAGGTATTCCGTTACCAGTATCTGTAATATTTATTTCAATTTGTTTACCCATTTTTATTAGGCTCAACTTTACTTTTCCTTCAGGTTCGGTATATTTAATAGCATTTTCAATTAAATTCTGTAAAGCTCTTTCTACTAGACCTATATCCGCAAATACCATACAGTTTTCTTCAGGATTTTCTAATTGAAGATGAATTTGTTTTTTTTCTGCCAAAAGTCTGAATTTGGCAATTAAATCATGAGAAAGCTCTGTTATTGAAAATGGTTCTTTTATTGGTGTAACCTGTTCAGCTTCTAATTTTGAGTATTCAAATAACTGATGAATTAAGCTTGAGAGCTTATCAATATTGTTATGTGTAATCTGTAAATACTCTTCTTTTTGACTCTCTGTTAGTGTATCTTTTTTGATTTGTAGCGTCTCTATATATCCTTTTAAAACTGCTAAAGGTGTACGCAAATCATGAGATACGTTGGCAATTAGTTCTCTACGTAGATTATCAACGGATTTCATTTTGTCCATATTATCGACAATGGTATCTGCCATTTCATTGAAAGATAAAGCCACCACTTCAATATCAGATTGTTCTGGATTTTCAATTCTGATATCCAAATCTCCTTCTTGAAACTTACGTACCGTTTGGGTAATCAATCTTAGATTTTTGGTCAAAAACCAAATACTTAACATTCCAATTAATGCAGCAAATATCATTGTTAGTACAATAGCCCCAATGCTTAGCTTTGTGAAATAGGAACTAAAAAGGCTATCACTGATAAGAGCTAATTCTTTACCGGCAACAATTATATAAATGTACCCTTCATGACCATCAATAGAAAATGGAGCCGCTGAGAAAATATTTTTTTCTTCAGGATTTAATGGGTCGTCACCTAAAACGAATTCTTCACCTTTGGTTTTTATATATTTATCGATTGGCTCTAAAGCTACCGATTTCATGGGTTCATTTTTATTATGCTCAAGTACAACAGAGTATAAAATATCACCAGATTTATTTAGTAAATACACTTCTATACCACGATTTACAGCCATCATATCGTGCATTAAATCGCCAAATAATTCCTTGTTTACACTGCCATCTTCCAAAAAAGGAGCTGCATTTTGAAATTTTTCTTGTATTACATGATCGGCAACATTTGCATTTACACGTTGAGTAATTGCCTGATTATAATTTAGGGTTAAGTAGCTTGTAATGAAAATGTACGATGCTCCCATAAGTATGATAAGAAATATGAAGGCTATCCATAATTTCTTTATCAATTTAGGAGTAAGGGTTTTATCACTGTTTATCATGCCATTATCTCTTCATTAAATTTATAACCCACACCCCAAGTGGTCAATATGTAGTTGGGATTTGCCATATCAGATTCTATCTTGGCGCGTAATCTATTAATATGAGAGTTTACGGTATGCTCATATCCTTCAAAGTTATAACCCCAGATAATATTTAATAGCTCTGTTCTAGTGTAGTTTCTACCTGGGTTAGATGCCATTAATACTAATAGTTCAAATTCTTTTGGAGATAGCTCTATTTTGTAATCTCCTAAAACTACTTTTCGTTTATCAATATCAATTTTAAGTCCCTCAGCAAGAATAATTGAAGTGTCTTCTTGTTTCTTTTCTACTTTATTGGTGCGTCTTAATACTGCCTTTATTCGAGCTAATAACTCTCTTATACTAAAGGGTTTCGTCATGTAATCATCAGCACCGATTTCTAAACCTAAAACGCGGTCAATTTCTTCAGACTTTGCAGTTAGCATAATTACGGGAGTATTTTTGGTAGCACGTAATTTTCTGCACACTTCAACGCCATCTAAACTTGGTAAAGTAAGGTCTAACAGTATGAGGTCAAAATCACTTTCTAAAGCTAGTTGTAAACCTTCATTTCCATCCATAGCCATGGTAGTTTCATAGCTTACATCAGAAAGATGAAGTTCTAGTAGTTTAATGATTTCAGGATCATCTTCAATAATTAATATACGTTTCATAGTAGATTACGAATTAAGAAAAAAAGTATCACAGAAAAATCACATTGTACATATAATAGTAGGGTACAAGGTAATTATGCCTTTCAATAGGTCGCATAAAACTTTAATAATTACATAGATACTCTATAATTATTTCTCTTAATAGTCATAATAAAAATGAATTACTAGGTATTAAAAAATCAAAAAAAAACCTCGATAATTTCTTATCGAGGTCTGTATATGGTATTGACTTTTAATTGTTCCAATGATCTACATGTTGGTTCATATCATCAAAAATGTAGGTACCAACAATTTCTTTTCTATATACTATTGCTAAGAATGTTACCAATAATAGAATGGCATAAAGTACTAATATTAAAACTCCAATAGGCAAAAAGCTACTTGGTATAATATGATTCTCAAATTCTGAATAGCTCGATAAAATTATCAATGTATCCACCAATTTATATATGTATACCAAGGATATACCATAAAGAACGTATTCTAAGGTTCTCATTGGTGGGTCACTTAATTCATGCTCGTTAATTTTAAACCAAAGTACGTATAGAAATACAAAGTGAATGATGGATAAGATAGGGAAGAGATAATTATCAATTTTAAAAAAGTAAAATTTGTTGGTGTACAACCCGTAAAAACTAAAGATGTTCAATAAAAAAATTACGACAATAGATGTAATTAATGTTCGCTTCCACGTAAGTAATCCTTTAATAGCATTCATAAATTAGTTTTTATTGATATGGGAGAATCATAGTTTCGTTGCAATTACGGGGAAGCTCCGGTATTACTTAAAACAAATCGATGAACGGCTTACTTTGTTGTTCAAGTCATTGGTTCTAAGCAAATCATACTTAATATTACTGCTTTTCAAACAAATTACAATAAAAAATCTAAAATAATAGTGTAGTGTTATATGAGAGAATTATTGCCTAAAATAATGGCTCAGAATTATTATTAATGAATACAACTACACGTGGTAACAAGTTATGTTTATAATGTAATTACTTTTACATTATGAAGAAAAAACGTTTTTGTTATTTAGTACGTATTCAGTATTTAGGGTTTAGGTTTAACGGTTGGCAGGTACAGCCAAAACTTAAAACTATTGTAGGTATGCTGAATAAAACATTTACATTTTTATACCCGAATGCTCCATACAAAATTTTAGGCGCAGGTAGGACCGATTCTAAGGTTTCTTCTCTTGATGGTGCTTTTGAACTCTTTGTTGAAGAACCAATTGTTGATTTAGACATATTTCTTAATGGCTTCAATAAGAATCTACCCTCTGATATTCGGCTACTTTCTATTACACCTGTTGATCAAGGCTTTAATATTATAAAAGATAGTAAAACAAAAGAATATCATTATTTTTTTTCCTTTGGATCTAAGAATCATCCATTTTGTGCTCCTTTCATAACTAATTATATAGATGAGCTTGATTTAGAATTAATGAAAAAGGGTGCTTCTTTATTTGCCGGTACACACGATTTCAGCGTTTATACCGCGTCGTTAAAGCCAAATACCATCACTGTACGTGAAATTGAAACTTGTACCATAGTTCCTAACGATATTCTTACCGCAAATTTTTTTCCAATACAGAGTTATGTTTTAAAGATAGTGGGAAGCGGATTCATGCGATATCAAATTAGAATGATCATGGGTGCTCTGGTGCAGCTTGGTAAAAACGAACTCTCTTTAGAAGAAATCAAAGAATCTTTACTTACGGGTTCTGTACAAAAACTAAATACTATTGCACCAGGATCTGGATTGATCTTAAACCAATTACACTTTAATAGTTAGCTTGTAGTTTTAATATATTTATAAAAAAATGTTCATGGCTACAAACAAAAAGCTCCATCTTCCAAAAAGAAAAAAGAAGAAATCTCGCCAACAAAACAAATTAGGTAAAGCTCCAGGTACCATTAGTTATATGGGTGATAAGGAGCGAGGCGATAGTGTTATTTATAGTACTTCTTATAATGTCAACGGATTTGAAACAAATGAATATGAAAATTTAGACCAGTTTCTCAAAGAAGATAGTTCCGATAAAATAACTTGGGTAAACGTTGTTGGTATTACCGATGAACCTTTTATTGAAAAATTAGGAAAGCACTATAATCTCAACCCTTTAGTACTTGAAGATATTGTCAACACTGAGCAGCGACCTAAAATTGATGAATATGAGGATTATATTTTTGGAATATTTAGAATGCTATATATTTCTGAGGAGGATGAGATTATAGGTGAGCACATCGCTATTATTTTACATGAAAATACGGTCTTGGTTTTTCAAGAGGTAAAAGCAGATGTCTTTAATGGTTTACGAGAACGAATTACCGGTAAACTAGGTCGTATTAGAACTAGAGGAGCAGATTATCTGTTTTTTGCCTTATTAGATGCTATTGTAGATAATTATTTTTTAGCTATTGAAAACCTTAATAATAGAATAGAAAATTTAGAAGAAGAAGTCTATCAAAATCCTGAACCAATTGTAGCACAAAATATTCAACAGTTAAAAAAAGAAATTTTAAAAATTAGAAGATGGATTTACCCTGTAAAGGAATTAATTAGCAGGTTAATAGATTCTGAAAATCCTAAGATTACAAAAGATACAAAATTGTTCTTACGTGATGTTTTGGACCATGCCATAGAAATTAACGAAAGTTTACAGATTTATCGTGAAATGTCTATGAGTTTAATGGAAATGTACATGAGTAATATGAGTAATAAAATGAACGAGGTCATGAAAGTATTGACTATAATGGCCTCTATTTTTATTCCTTTGACTTTTATTGCAGGTATCTATGGTATGAATTTTGAACACATGCCAGAACTTCATTATAAGTACGGATACTACGTTGTATGGGCGGTTATGATTCTACTATTTGTTGGAATGATGATTTATTTTAAAAGAAAAAAATGGCTGTAACATTATACTCTTTTTAATTGATTAGTATTTACTAGTCTTGTTTTTTATAATCAAAATCATTAATTATTATTTTTTATGGGTCACTGATTATTTCTGTTTTCATATATCTTGCCAGTATCTAAAATGTTAGATGTGAGAGATTTAATTTTTAATTAAGTCAAAGATTAATTTAAAAAATTATATATGGAAATTAGAAAAATGTTTATGTCGATAGCTGGATTGTTACTTATAACAGGAACTGTATTGGCACAAGAGAAAAATCAAGAAGTGTTGGATACTAAAATATCTAAATCTTATACAGTAAACGATGGTAAAAAATTGGTAAAGAACACCGTTGAAATCACTACCAAGCGTTTAAACACCATAGAGCGTTCAAAAGAAGATGAAGGTAAGGTAGATCAAGATAGGGTAGTAGATAGTGTTGCAACAATTATTAAGACAGTAAATATAGATAATGACGATGATGATGCTTTTGATGAGAAAATAGTATTTAGCTATGAATCTAAAACACCTGAGGATTTTGTTTTAGTTTCTAAAAATGATGAATTGGTTGTAGCAATGAACGAAGGCGAAAATTTAAAAGTTGTTGAAAATATTAGCCTTAAGAGCAAAAAGATGATGAACGATAAAACTACATATGTATTTACCAATGAGCACGGTGAAAACTTAGAGTTTTTGGTTGAAGAATATAGTAAGCCTAACGAAACAATGATGTTAGAAAAATAATCTTCTACATTTTAGAATATAAAAAAGAGCCGATAAAACGGCTCTTTTTTTATTTATAATCTGGACTATAATTTAATTGAACAAGTTTGATGATAGATAACGATCGCCGCGGTCACAAACTATAGAAACAATAACACCATGGTCTATCTCCTGTGCTAAGCGCAACGCTACGGTAGCGGCACCACCACTGCTCATTCCTGAAAAAATACCTTCTTCTTTTGCCAGCTTTCTTGCCATTTCTTTTGCCTCAATTTCAGTCACTTCCATAATGCGATCAACTTTCTTTGCATCGAAAATTTTTGGTAAATATTCTTGAGGCCATTTGCGAATGCCTGGTATGCTAGCATTATCACCAGGTTGAACGCCTACAATTTGTATATCCTTATTTTGCTCTTTTAAATAAGTTGAAGTACCCATTATAGTACCTGTGGTACCCATTGCAGAAACAAAGTGGCTTACCTTACCTTCAGTATCATTCCATATTTCTGGTCCGGTAGTATTATAATGTGCTTTCCAGTTATTTGGATTACCAAATTGGTTCATCATTATATACCCTTCATTGGTAACTTTTTTTTCTGCATAATCACGTGCACCTTCAATACCTACATCAGAAGAGGTTAGGGTAACTTTAGCTCCATATGCTCTCATGGTCTGTACACGTTCTATAGTAGAATTTTCAGGCATTACCAATTCAATGTCAAGACCATAAACGCCGGCAATCATTGCTAATGCTATCCCGGTATTACCACTGGTAGCTTCAATTAATTTATCATTGGCGGTAAAATCTCCATTATCAAAGCCGGTTTTAATCATATTGTAAGCGGCACGGTCTTTTACACTACCACCCGGGTTATGACCTTCCATTTTAAAATAAACGGAAACATTTGGGTTAGTATTTAATACTCGTGATTTAACTAGCGGTGTATTACCAATTAAGGATAGTAATGAATTAGACATGGGGTAAAGTTTTTATTTTGATTTCTGGTGTATGAAATACTGTTGAGTGTGGTGCTACAGATGTGGTTATCCAAGCGTTACCTCCTACAATACTATTTGCGCCAATTATGGTATCTCCTCCTAAAATAGTGGCATTGGCGTATATAGTTACATTATTTTCAATGGTAGGGTGTCGTTTAGTCTGTTGTAAATTCTTAGCAACAAAGAGTCCGCCCAAAGTAACACCTTGATATATCTTAACGTCATTTTTGATAATCGCAGTTTCACCGATTACAACTCCTGTGCCGTGATCTATATGAAAAGATTTTCCTATCTGAGCACCAGGATTAATATCTACACCTGTTTGTCTGTGTGCATATTCCGTCATTAGACGAGGTACTAGTGGAAATCCGGTTTTATAAAGTTCATGTGCCAATCTATATACAGAAATGGCGTAAAAACCTGGATATGCCATATATACTTCTTCAATGGATAAAGAGGCAGGGTCGCAGTTTACGGTTGCCTCAGCATCTAAATTTAGACTTTCAAGAACTAGTGGTAATTTTTCTACATAATTTTCCCAAACCTTTTTACAAGGTTTATCACTTTCCCAACATGCCAGGTCTACAAGTTCATCAAATTGCTTTTCTAGCTTATCAAGACTTTCAGCTACTGGGGTTCCAATATCAAATAACATATAAAAAAGAAGGTCCGTAAATTTCTCGGTATTCTTTTTTAATCGAAATCTTAAATTCGGTTGTTTTTTGTGGGTATTAATCTTTTCGATTATAGATCGATGGTCCATGTATCTTCGTTAGTTCATCAAAATTAACCAAATAAGTAAAAGTACTTCTCTTCTTATGGTTAACTTTAGCTTAAAATCACAACTGTTAAGTCGAATGTTAGAAACGAATATTACAAAAAGTACATTTCAATTTTTAAATAAATTAAAGAATAACAACAATAGAGATTGGTTTACCGAACATAAAGCTGAATTTAAAGCAGAAGAAACTAAGGTGAAAAGCTTCTTTAATCATGTGCTTGATTTACTAAAATCAAATGACGAAATTGAAAAATTAAAAGTATTTAGAATTTATAGAGATGTACGTTTTTCTAAAAATAAAACGCCATATAAAACTCATCTTTCGGCTTCTTTCGCTAGGGCAGGAAAACACCGCAGAGGCGGTTACTATATTCAGATAGCACCAGGTAACAGTTTTATTGCTACAGGATTTTGGAATCCTGAAAAAAATGATTTGCTTCGTATTAGAAAAGAGTGGGAGATAGATACCACAGACTTAACCGATATTACAGAAGATAAAAAGTTCAAATCTATTTGGGGAGAACTGGTCGGCGATGAATTAAAAACAGCACCAAAAGGTTTTGATAAAGATCACCCCAATATTAAGTTTATACGCAAAAAGCAATACATCTTCGTAAAGAACTTTACAGACAAAGAGGTATTGTCAGATGATTTTGCAAATACGGTTTATGAAAGTTTTTTAGCTATACGTCCTTACTTTGATTTAATGAGTAATATCCTAACCACTAATTTAAATGGCGAATCTTTATTGGACTAGTTCATATTTTTCAAAATATTGAATTTGATCTTGAATTCTTTTTACGACCATATTCATCATTCTTTTATTTAACGCAGAAGAGTTTTTAATATACAACTCATATTCTTCTACGGTAAATTGACCAATGATCATTCCTTTCAAAGAATTTCTGAACTTAATATCTTTTTGTATTGATTTAGCAATATAGTCCATGCGTTTATCAATCTTTAGCTCATAAAAGCTATTCTTCATTTTGGTAATATAATTCTGGTAAGATGCTAGAAGTAAATCGTTTTGTAGTTTTATTATTGGGCGCAATGTTTGGTTTTGAAACCGTTCATCATCACTCATGTTGGGCATTATTTTAGCAGAGGCAATTAAAGGTCGAATCGATTGCAATTTCTGTGTCCTGTCCATGATATTTTGATTTTACCTAAAGGTACATATTAGATAAAATTGATGTTTAACCCCTGTAATAAGTTTTTAACCTGTTATGAACAATTAAGCTAAACTTGCTACATTCAAAAAATAGCATATAAAATTAGGGTTCTAATAATTCTATTAAGCTGCAATTGTTAATATGTAACTTATTAATTAGGTAATTGTTACAATTGGTAAATCGTTCTTCTTAAAAAGACGAAATAGTAGTATTGAAAATTTTTAGAACTAACTTTGCAAAGTAGAATTTCAAAAAAAATAAGCTATGAGATTTCATACTAGAAAATTAGTAAAACCAGGTGATTTAAACTCTAACGGAACATTATTCGGAGGTAGATTATTAGCTTGGATCGATGAAGAAGCAGCACTTTATGCCATTATTCAATTAGAAAATGGAAAAGTCGTTACCAAATATATGTCAGAAATTAATTTCATGAGCGCCGCTGTAAAAGGTGATGTTATAGAAATTGGTATTGAAGTTGTTAAGTTTGGTAAAACATCATTAACATTGAATTGCGAGGTACGTAACAAAATGAACCATCAAACTATTGTTACGGTAGACAACATCATTATGGTGAATCTTGGCGAGAACGGAAAGCCAGCTGCACATGGAAAAACTAAAATAGAATTTGTAAAAGACCGCCTAGCGGCATTGGGTGAAGTTGATTAACTTTCACCCAATGTTTTTGCAATGGCCTGTACGTCATCAAGTACGCGCATAAGGTTTCCTCCCCATAATTTTGCTATTTCTTCTTCAGAATATCCTCGTTCTACAAGCTCTAGTGTTACATTAAAGGTTTCAGAAGCATCGCTCCAACCCTCAATACCACCACCACCATCAAAATCAGAACTAATACCAACATAATCAATACCTATTAGCTTTACCATATAATCTATATGGTCTACGAAATCACCAACGTTCACAGCTTCTGGCGCATCAGTTTTAGTAGTTGCTAATTCCTTTCCTATTTTCAAAACTCTTGGGTAATTATCCATAAAAGCTTCTTTTTCTGTATCGGATAAACTTGAAAATTGAGAACGTTCATACCAAGTAATATTCAACGAATCGGCTACTTGTTGGTATATTGATTTCATAAATGCTGCTCTAGCTTCATGTTTTTCTGTATTTAAATAAGAACTGAAGGCTACAGTTTGTACAACTCCGCCATTTTCTTTCATCATTAATAACTGCTCGTCGTCTAAATTTCTACTATGGTCACATAAAGCTCTGGCTGATGAGTGAGAAGCTATAATTGGCGCTTTTGACAATGCTATCATTTGTTTCATAGCTTCTTTTGATGGGTGAGAAACATCTATCATAATACCCAATTTGTTCATTTCCTCTACCGCTTGCTTTCCTAAATCACTTAAACCATTGTGTAACCATACATCATCGGCTTCACCTGTATTAGAATCTGAAAATTGACTATGTCCATTATGAGCCAATGAAATATAACGAGCACCTAAATCATGGTAAGTTTTGAATTGAGACATGTCAGTACCAATAGGATAAGCATTTTCAACACCGATCATAGCAGCTTTTTTTCCAGACTCAACAATTCGTGTTACATCTGCAGAGGTTAATGCTAATTCTATATCATCAGGAGCTATTTCTTCGCATAATTTATGAATAGCTTCAAATTTGGACATGGCGTTCTCTTTTGCCTTGGCATAACCTTCATCTGTTAGTGTATCTTGACCTGTATAAACTATTAACCAAGTGA
>NZ_JBDVOT010000032.1:0-1495 GCF_039968975.1 Maribacter sp.
TGTTGGTTAGTATACCTGCAATGCCTGCATTTACCACGGTATCTCAAAGAATGGCAACAGGCTTGGATAGTTTTGCCTTGTTGGCGATTCCGTTTTTTGTATTGTCAGGGGAGCTTATGAATAAGGGTGGTATAGCCCATAGGCTCATAGCATTTGCAAAGACGCTAGTAGGTTCTTTTCCTGGCGGATTGGCATTAATTAACGTAATAGCGGCTATGTTAATGGGGGCTATTGCTGGCTCTGCAATGGCATCGGCATCTGCTATGGGTAGTATTTTAGGTCCGGAGATGGAGAAAGAAGGGTACTCCAAGGAATTTGGAGCAGCAGTTAATATCACTTCTGCAACAACAGGTCTAATTATACCGCCAAGTAATGTGCTAATAGTATATTCTTTAGCTAGTGGAGGAGCATCTATAGCCGCACTGTTTTTAGCAGGATATATTCCTGGAATAATGACAGGGTTATTTCTTATGATCGTAGCGGCTTTTTGGGCAAAAAAGAAGAAGTATAAAGTAGGCAAACGAAGTAGTTTAAAAGAAGTGGGAAAAACCTTTATAGATGCCTTGCCAAGTCTTTTTATGCTTGTAGTTGTTATAGGCGGTATTGTTACGGGAATATTCACCGCAACAGAAGCTTCTGCCATTGCCGTATTGTATAGTCTGATTTTAGGTTTTATATATAAGGAAATTACACTGCCTAAATTACCTCAAATTTTACTGGATTCTTCTGCTACCACGGCAATTGTAATGTTGTTGATAGGGTCGTCAATGTGCATGTCATGGGCTTTATCGTATGAAAACATTCCGCAAGATATTAGTACAGGGCTTTTAAGTTTAAGTGATAATAAAATTGTCATTCTTTTAATTATCAACTTGCTATTATTGTTCGTGGGTATATTTATGGATATGACACCCGCTGTATTAATCTTTACACCTATTTTTCTACCTGTTGTAACCAAATTAGGGTTAGACCCTGTGCATTTTGGAATTATCATGGTACTTAATCTTTGTATCGGGTTATGTACACCGCCCGTTGGCTCTGTGTTGTTTGTTGGGGTAGGTGTTGCTAAAACTACTATTGAAAAGGTGTTTAAGCCTTTATTACCACTATTCATAGCAATGATTATAGCACTTTTCATGGTTACTTATATCCCACAATTAAGCTTATGGTTGCCAAGCTTGTTCAATTTATAATATAGTTAAAGGGTATGCAGCAATTAAATAGAAAGAACCGTAGTATTTCTAAACAGTTACCTATTAAAATAGTACAATTTGGTGAAGGTAATTTTCTACGGGCTTTTGTAGAATTTGCCATTCAGACATTAAATTCTGAAGTTGATTTTAATGCAGGTATTGCAGTGGTACAACCTATTGAAAAAGGTTTAGTTTCTATGTTGAACCAGCAAGATGGGCTTTATACAGTATTTACAAAAGGTCTGGAGAATGGTGTTGAGGTGGAGGAAAAAGAATTGATTACCAATATAGTAACTGGTATT
>NZ_JBDVOT010000033.1:0-1123 GCF_039968975.1 Maribacter sp.
TTCTAGAACGAACGGAGTTAAATGTAGATGATACCTTCTTGTTACGATTACAACCTAAATCGCCTATTGGATTTACTTCAGGAGATTTATTGGCAATCTTTCCAACAAATGATAAAACGGTTCGCCAATACTCTATTGCAAGAATTGGAAGCGATGTTTTGTTGAGTGTTAAAAAGCATGAAAAGGGTAGAGGCTCTAATTATCTTTTTAACTTAAATGTAGATGATGTGATAGAAGCTGCAATAGATGAAAATCCGCATTTTCATTTACCTGAAAACTCAAGGAATTCAGTTTTCATCTCAAATGGCACGGGTATAGCCCCGTTTTTAGGGATGATCTCAGAAAAGACAACTCAGCATATCTCATTGTTTTGGGGAGGTCGTCAAAAAGCTTCTATAGAGCTATATAATTCTATTTTGGAAAAAGAAGTTTTGAATAGAGAAAATATAAAGGTATTTAGTTCATTCTCAAGAGAAGGTGAAAAACAATATATACAAGATGTTGTTTTTGAGCAGAAGGATTTAATGCTACAAACAATCAACCAAGGCGGTACTATTATGATATGTGGTTCGCTTGCTATGCAACACGATGTTTTGGATGTTATTGAGAAATTGTTAGAAGGCAACGCTAGTATTTCCTTTGAAGCCTTTGAACAAAGTGAACAACTAAAGACCGACTGTTATTAGGACCTCATTGCGAGAATTTTTTTCGCAACGAAGTAATCTGCCTAATTTGTGCAGTATGTGATTTTATGGTAACCATGAAAATGATTGCTAGACTACGTTCGTATTGTCGGTTAATCCCATTGCATTTTCTGCAGACGCACCGCATTTAAAATGGCTAAAAGTGCCACACCTACATCAGCAAAAACAGCTTCCCACATAGATGCCAGTCCGCCAGCGCCCATAGCAAGTACAATAAGTTTTACACCAAAAGCCAAAACTATATTTTGCCAAACAATTCTTCTGGTAGAATTACCTATCTGTATTGCCGTAGCAATTTTAGAAGGTTGATCATTCTGTATAATGACATCTGCAGTTTCTATGGCAACATCACTACCTAGACCGCCCATGGCAATACCCACATCGCTCAAAGCAAGAACAGGTGCGTCATTGATACCGTC
>NZ_JBDVOT010000034.1:0-44683 GCF_039968975.1 Maribacter sp.
TTGCATCTAAAGCTTGTGCTTCCGTTGCTGTAATATCAAAAGTCCAAGCATTCCCTGAAACTACAGGAGAATAAGTTGTTCCGTTTAAGGTTACGGTTACAATCTGACCATCTTCTACATTGGTAGTTTCACCGGAAATAGCTACTGGACTATCATCTTCTGTTGCGTTGATGATATCATCCACCGCTACTACATCTATTGTGATAGTAGGATCAGTAATAATATGTTGAATATCACGGGTTGCCTGTGTTGCAGGGTTACCTGCTAAATCACTCACATCCGCAGTAATCGTTTCCGTTGCATCCAATGCTTGGGCTTCCGTAGCCGTGATATCGAAGGTCCAAGCATTCCCTGAAACCACAGGAGAATAGGTTGTTCCATTAAGAACGACCGTTGCGATTTGACCATCTTCTACATCCGTTGTTGTACCAGAAATAGTTACTGGACTATCATCTTCTGTTGCATTTATAATATCATCACCAGCTATAGTATTTACCGTAATAGTAGGAGCAGCGGTATCTACAGAATACACTTGTGTATCCGTTGCAGTTCCTGAGTTTCCAGCAGTATCTGTTGTAGTTACACTACCATCGACTGTTGAATCTGAATCCGCAGCAAGTTTGCTACCAGGTACATCAATACTATAATCACCTGCAGCATCGACAGTTCCTGTGTAATTAGTTCCGTCAACTGTTAAAGTAACAGTATCACCATCGTTGAAATCACCAGTTACGGTTCCTGTAACTGCTACATCTGCAGTAGCTTCTGTTGCATTTAGGATGTTATCCGCAGTGATATCGTCAATTGCTAATACAGGTACTGGCGCAGTTGTAATATGTTGAATATCTCTAGTTACTTGTGTTGCAGGATTACCTGCTAAATCACTCACATCTGCAGTAATGGTTTCTGTAGCATCTAAAGCTTGCGCATCTGCCGCAGGAATATCTAAAGTCCATGTATTTCCAGAGACAGAAGCTGTATACGTTTCTCCGTTTAGAGTAACCGTTACGGTTTGTCCATCTTCCACATTGGTAGTTGTACCGGAAATGGTCACTGGACTATCATCTTCCGTTGCATTTATAATATCATCTACAGCTACAACATTAATAGCAATAGTAGGGGCAGCAGTATCTACGGAATACACTTGCGTATCCGTTGCAGTTCCTGAGTTTCCAGCAGTATCTGTTGTAGTTACACTACCATCGACTGTTGAATCTGGGTCGGCTGTAAGTTTACTTCCTGGTACATCAATACTATAGTCACCGGCAGCATCAACAGTTCCTGTGTAATCGGTACCGTCAACGGTCAAGGTTACGGTGTCTCCATCGTTGAAGTCTCCTGTTACGGTTCCCGTTACCGCTACATTGGCAGCAGCTTCCGCTGCGTTTAGAATGTTGTCCGAAGTAATGTCGTCTATTGTTAATACCGGTACCGGAAGCGTAGTTATATGTTGAATATCACGCGTTGCTTGTGTTGCTGACGTTCCTAAGCTATTAGTGACATCTGCAGTTATGGTTTCCGTAGCATCTAAAGCTTGTGCTTCCGTAGCCGTGATATCGAAGGTCCAAGCATTCCCTGAAACTACAGGAGAATAGGTCGTTCCATTAAGAACCACTGTTGCTACTTGTCCATCTTCTACATTGGTAGTTGTACCACTTATAGTTACTGGACTATCATCTTCCGTTGCGTTGATGATATCATCTACAGCGACTACATTAATTGCTATTGTAGGTGTTGCTACTACGGTTACATTTACAGTGGCTGTAGATGTATCGTTATTTGCATCGGTAATAGTATAAGTAAACGAATCAGCTCCACTATAACTTGCTGCGGGAGTAAACAATACTTTATCATCGGTTGGGTCAAGAGAAGTTCCATTATCATCTACAGAAACAGTACCTCCGTTAGTTGTTGTTGTGCTAGGAAGTGTAATTGACCCTGCATTTGGACCATCAGCGCCAAAACTATCAGCGCCATTATCATTATCCGCAAGAACATCTAAACTATTATTACTGCTGTCTTGAGGAACTGAAACGGCATCATCTTGAGCAGTTGGTAAACTATTAGCTGCAACAGTTATCGTTACTGTAGCTATATCACAATTGGTAGAGTCTGTAGCATCACAAATTTGATAATCTACAGTATAAATCCCTTCATTTGTATTACTAGCAACATCTACAGATCCATCACCATTAACCGTTAAAGGACCATTCGTAACTGGAGTAATTGTTACGCTTGTAGGATTTAGAATTGCTCCGTTTAATTCATCATTATCAAGTACATTTATAACATCTGTTACTCCTGTAAAACCTTCTACAGTCGTAAGTGCCCCAGTATCATTTATTGCATCCACATTATTAATTACCGTTAACGTAGCTTGCGCTTCTTCTGGACATGCGTTATTGGTTTGACTTACCAATACTTTGTAAATATTTCCGTCCATTATTAGGGTGACATCGGATACAGTTAAACTAGCATTTGTAGCTCCTGCAATATCTGAGAAAGTAGAACCGGAGTTTGTACTCACTTGCCATTGATACGTTAGTTCTGAATCAGAATTTGTATCATAGTTAGGTGTACCAGTCGTATGTATAGAAGCCTCTAAACCAGATGCGGCAACTACAAATGTAGCATCATCCCCAACGCGCTCTTCTTGGTCTGAAGGAGCAGTGTCAATACTAGTTTGTGAAGCTGTTGTTACACCTGTATTAGTACCAGTATAAGCAGTTGTTACTCCTGTTACTTTGCCATCTCCATCATATCCTGAACCATCAACTTCTCCATCATTATCGCTATCTGTATGACCAGCTTCTACAGCGTCATTACAACCATCGTTATCGCTATCTGTATCTATATTATTGGCTAAACCATCGTCATCCGTATCTAAACAACCAACAGGTATAAAGGCAAAACCTTCATTTCTCGTTAATACACTAGAAACTGTATTGTAATCTATGTCGTATGGATAGGTAACGCCTTCTAAGTCTAAATCTATATACCATTCAGAATCTCTTACTGCGCTACCGCCAGTATCATAATCTAAAACAGTACCAGATGTAATTATTGCACCATCGGCATAATTTAGTATTTCATTTAGTGGGTCATTAAGAACAGCGACATTACCTCCTGCCCATGAAAGAGTAATTTCTTTGGTTGCATTTTGAGCACCATAAGTAGAACTTGGGGCATTATTACCAATTCTTAATGATAGTAATTTTCCATATTCTGCTTCTTGTAAAGTAAGAGTCATGTCAAAGACACTACCTGGGTTTACAAAACCTTCGTCCCAATTGACCAAAAGACCATCTGTAACTCCTGCTGTATACACATAAAGCTCTACTGGTGCCGGGGTTCCTAAAGGAATTTCTACTTGAGATGGAGATGTTAATGTAAAGTCCGTAGTCATTAAACCTGCTTCATAAGAACCAGTAATTGTATTTGTTCCTTCTCCTGCAGTACCGGTTGCCAATAATGGCACGCCACATTCATTTATATCTAAAATACCATCATTATCATCATCTTCATCACAGAAATCACCTATTAAATCACCATCCGTATCTGTATACGAAGGATGAGAAGGATCACATTGATCACATGCAGCTGCTTGTTGGGTATCATCTATTGAAGTTCCAATATTTTGAGAAGAACCTCCCGGTATTCCTGCTGCGTCAACGGTAGCGGTCAGTCTTGATTCTGAATCTATATCGGCATACGTATAACTTCCGTCTCCTTCTAGAGCATCGGGACAACCATCGTTGTCACTATCCGTATCTAAATGATTAGCAATACCATCATCATCAGAATCTGTTGCAGGACACAACCTAAAAATAACCACACTTGCTGTATCTAAAGTATAGAACTCCACAAAGGATGCATAACCATCCGACTCCCATATTTCTGTACCTGCATTATTATCTGCAGAAGAAGCGTCTCTTTCTACATAATATTCTGTTCCTTGGTTGTAATGTGTAAACCCTGTATTTAGTGTGCCTGTAAAATTGAACTTTTCTCCGTTAGAACGAATTCCCTCTCTACTACCCACGGTAGTTAACCCTGAACCATGGTCAATTCGAATTCTAGATGGGATTGTTCCAGAAATTGCTATTGAAGAGGCAGGATTAGACCCTGAAGTATTCCAAGAAGAACCTGTGCTATTTACATAAGCATCTGTAAGCGTTAGTATTACTGATCCCGTACTTAAACCAAATAAGCTACTTACATCATGTACTGCACTTGCAATTATTTCATTACCGGTATAGCCTAAATCGCTAGGTCTAACTACTGTGTAGCCTGTACAGGTATCTTCATCTGTATCTAAAATACCATCATTATCATCATCATCATCACAATAGTCTGCAATGTTATCACCATCACTATCTACATACGATGGGTGAGAAGCATCACATTGGTCACAAGCATCGGCTTGCTGTCCAGCATCAAGTGATGTACCTGCACCTTGCGAAGTACCACCAGGAATACCAGAACCGTCTACTGCGGCAGTTAATCTTGACTCAGAATCTATATCTGCATAGGTATAAGAGCCATCTCCTTCTAAAGCATCCGGGCAACCATCGTTATCACTATCTACGTCTAAATAATCAGGTATTCCATCCGTATCTGTATCTGGACAAATTGGAAACTCCATTCCAAAAACTCCTCCTCTGTTTCCTGAAGAATTGTCTGTACCAAATACACCATGTTTAATTCTAAATGTTCCGGTGTTTTCATATCTAGCAGCAACAGAATATATTGGATTATCTGCTGGACTACCAGCATCTCCAATACTAAAATCACTTAGACCATAAACAATAGAACCATCACTTAGTGTATACTGTGAAATTTTTGATCCTAAAGAGTAAACAACACCAGCACTATCAAACCCACCTATGTCAGTATAACCTCCACCTGAGGCAGAAGCATTATCTAAATCAAACAAAGTAAAATTAAGCTCTGGAAAAATTCGAATAATCCCATTAGGATTTGCTCCACTAATAGATCCCGATTCAATAATTGACATTTCAACTTCAAAATATTCTTCATCAGAAGGAACTCCTGAATTTAATTTATAACTTGAATCTTCAAATTTTACAATTGAGGACGAACCATTTTTATTAATATTTATTATTTCAGCTCTTAAACTATAAGTAACCGATGTATAAGGATCTATAAAATAATTATCTTTAATTAAAACATCTCCTACTGCAAGATTCAAAATATTTGCTCCATTTAAAGCTACCCAAAAATCTCCATCTGTATTTGTTAAACTGATTGAAGAACATTCAACATCATCTAAAATACCATCATTGTCATCATCATCATCGCAATCATCAAAAATACCATCATTATCACTGTCTACAGTACCACATGATGCTACAGATCCATCGTCTCTATAATCTACTTCAGGTGTACCCGGATCATTAACATTTGGTAATGCAGTGGGATCATCAATAGTACCATTAGGGTCTGAGTAATCTGTTGTTGCATCTGTATTATCATCTAAACCATCTTCATCTGTATCTGTACCAGCTAATGTAAGCCCGGCTTCTGTAGTATCATCATCACCTTCGTTATCAGCATCTAAATCTAAATAATCTGGCGTATCTGCACCGTCTGTGTTTACAGGGTCCAGCCCTCCTAAATAGGCGCTATTAACCCCTTTATTTGTTTCGTATGTTGCTACATTATCTGCAATTGGAGCTATATAACCCGCTGTAGTCTGCGCTTCAATATTATCTGGTAATCCGTCACCGTCACTATCTAAATCTAAAAAGTCTGGAATAGTATCTGGTGTTGTTTCTGAGTCTGCAAGAGTATAATTAACAGTACCTGCATCTTCATTTCCAACGCCCTGAACTGCATCTGGAACACCGTCAGCACCAACAGCACCATCTAATTGACCATTGGTATGTGCTGCATTATGACCTGCTTCTACCGCGTCATAAATACCATCATTATCAGAATCTAGATCTAAATAATTTGGCACGCCATCACCATCTGCATCACATGAAGCTTTAACCGAAGTTATGAATTGAACATCATCAAAACGAACACGATTAAAAGCATCTGTATTTTGTTCATCATAGAAATAAAATCTAAAATAATAAGGTGTTCCGCCTTGTAAAGTAAGGTTAGATACGCTTTGAGGTAATGATATATAATCACCAGCTATCATCTGTGGAATTTGAATATCTTGAAATAATAATGTTGGATTAGAAAATGCAGCATCAGTACTATATTCAATTGCCATTTTAAAAAGACCTGCAGTTTCAGCAGGGTCTCCTGACGAATTTGTAAAGAAACCTAATTGTAATACGTTTAAAGTTAAAATTTCAGTAGGTTCAAAAGATAATTCTGCATAATCATTACCACTTTTTGCATTTGCAAAGTTAGCTTCACCAGCATTTCTTAATAAATAGGTATAATTATTATTATCTATAGTTTCATCTATTCCTGATCCAAATATAATATCTGGGTAGTTTGTAAAATATACTTCATCACCAGGATTAAATGTAGCGCTGTCAGAGTTTCCTGAATCACCATTGTGTGTCCATTCTATTTGTGCACCTGTACAGTTAGTAGCTTCATCAGCATCTAAAATACCATCGTTATCACTATCTAAATCATCTACATCTAAAATACCATCATTATCATAGTCAGGGCCAGCCGGGCCTCCACAAGCAACTGAATTATTACTATCTGTTACATTTGGTGATGTACCTGTATACCCATCACTACCTTCTACGGCTCCCCATGTGGCATACCCAGTACCATCTACTTCGCCATCTTCATCAGCATCTGTAAAACCTGCTTCTTTAGCATCGGTACATGCATCACCATCAGAGTCTTGGTTTAAATAGTCTGGTGTTCCAGGTGTTGTTTGTGTTGGTGTTAAGGCTGTGCCAGAGCAGTCTGTTGATCCAGAAAAACTAACTTCAATACCAAAAATTTGAACATTTTCCCAATAGGTTGATACTTGTATATATTGCGTATCTGCATTAGTTGTATATGTAAATGAATTGATAGTACTACTAGATACAGAATAATCAGAAATTTTAGATCCTATCTGATTACCACTAGCATCTGTTTGATGTATTTGCCCACCTTGAGTACCTCCTGTAGCATGTGCCATATACAAGGTAAATGATGTTCCTGATGGAACTAAAGTTCCTAAATCTAGAACTAATTCAGAAGTATTTACACCAGAAACAGCAGCACCTGTATCTGATGTTCCAGTTGCACCAATTGCATTATTAGGTGTTGTAAATGAATTTTGCACAACATTTGCACCTACAGCATTTATTGGTCCTGCAGAAGTTGCTTGGCAACTACTATCATAAATATCTGCTAAACCATCATTATCTAAATCATCTGTATTATCAACTACTCCATTATTATCAGCATCGGTACCACCTGCTTCTACAATATCATAAATACCGTCATTATCTGAATCTAAATCTTGAGAATTAGGTATACCATCGCCATCAAAATCACATGCAGCAGCTCCGCCAGAAAGTATGGTTGGTATTAATGAAATATCATCTAATGCCAAATCATTACCACAACCGCCTGTATTATTATTAATTAAAACAACTTCAATGTTGGTAGAAGTGCCTGTGTTGAATTCGAAATTATAATTTTGCCAATTTCCTGTTCTAGCAATATCGCCAGTATCATAACTGGCAATTACGGCACTAGCATTGTCTAAATCTCTAATTTCATATTTTACGTTAGGTAAAATAAAACCGTCAGGTTCCGACTCGCAAAAAGTTTGGTTACCTTCACTATTGGCATTTACCAACCATGCCGAAAATTTGTATGTTGTGTTTTGGCTTACAGCAACTGTTCTATTATAAAAATCTCCTGGATCAAAACTTGCATTTACCACCATCATATATCCTGAACCCGTAGTATGATCCCCTAAATCTGCCTGCCAACTACCTTCTGGTTCGTTAGCACGTGTAGCAATAGCATAATCTCCATCATTTAAGGCATTTGGGAAATTTGCGAAAGCAGCAATGTCTCCTCTATAATTATATGTTGTATACCCGGCCGGTAATGCACCACCAGGATAAGACCCTGTGCCAAAATCTTCATAAAAGGTAGCACATGATATGTTTTCTAGGTCATCTGGTATACCATCATTATCATCATCAGTATCGTTGTCGTTTGATAGATTATCACCATCTATATTTTCTGGACTACCAGACATTGTCCAAGGAGAAAATTCGTTTACACCGAGTATCGTTACTGTATTATTTGTTCTACTTATACTACTTGCTCCTTTTTTTTCCCATGCACTAGCTACAGAGTTATACCTATAGGAAGAAAGATTATTTTCTCCATTTGCCGCTATATCACCATCAGCATAGGTAAAGGTAAGATTAGCTGTACCACTGCCTGACTTATCTATTTGCCAAAATCTATTTAAAGATGATGTGCTTATACTTTCTCCTGTGGTAGTATTCATATTACCAACAGATTCCGGCAGGGTTGGTAAAGGGGTCATGTTTAATCCCGTTGGGTAAGTAGATACTGTTATTTGCCCTAAATCACCACTTGCTCTTTCTATACTTAAAGGGATAAAATCTCCTGACTGAGATCCAAATGGTATGGTATATGCTCCTCCAGTTGCAGAAGTCTGCCATAATACTTTGCTTTCATTTAAAACATTTTCACTAATTAAATATCCTTCGTTCGTAATTAATGCACCAATTAAAGAATTGGTAATTTGTAAGGTGTTGGAGTTAAGATCTAAACTTACATCTTTAAGATCTAATATCCCTAAATTAGTACCAGATATAGAACCACCAACTATAGTATTGACTTCTAAAGTAGCTTCATCAACTTCTAAAATTAAATTGTAGAATAAGGTAGTGTTGCCGCCGCCAATAGTTGTAATATCAGTTGTTTTTGTGAGGGTAACCATCCCTTCAGAGTCCTCTGTAAAAACTTGATTTCCAGCATTATTGTTAAGCCAATTACCGTCCACGCTGATATGAGATTCATTCTTTACCTCAGCATCACCGGTAATAGTCAAATCACCTTCGTCAACCCGAATTGAAGCTCCTGAAGTTATTGAAATATCGGCGCCGGAAATATGCAAACCATTTTGAGCCGAAAGTGTAAATAGATTTAACGTTAAAAGTAAGCCAAGAAAGACGTTGGTTTTCATAATAGAATTGTTATGAGTAAAAGAGAAATAATGGTGGTAAAGCGGTAATAATTTTATCTAATTTCAATCATTACAAGACCAAGACCAGCTTGCGTAATTATACCGCCAGATGCTTGACCTACTAAACGTAATTGAACATCTTGTTTAGCAATAGCATCAATTTCTGTCCAAGGGGTAACTATTAAACCATCTACAGAAATTGATAAAGCAGGTCCAAAACTACTGCTTTTCACATAGGTCCATGTAGTTCCACCATCAGTTGAATATTGTAACGCAATTGTTAACTCTCCTCCTAAGCCTAATGTAAGACCAGTAACATTTGCTACAATTCTAATTTCATTGGCATCCGTTAGATCCATTTGAAAACGATGAATATCTAATCCTAAAAATTCAGTTAAGGATAAATTATCTATGTTTAACCAAAAAGTTGGAGCAATACCACTTAATACTGTGATTACAGTACCTGCTGTTTGATTGTATAACTTATATGGGGCACCGCCCATAAACATCATGCTGTTTCCTAAATCAGAATTAAAAACCATTAGTCCATCTGCCGGACTTACTAGCGATGAAATTTCTGCCGTGGTCATACGTGGTATTAACAAACCACCTGTGGTAGATTGTATATCAAGCGCTGCTGAAGGATCAGGAGTTAAAGTATTAATCCCAACTGATTGTGCATTACTTACATTAAATAGTAAAATAAAAAGCACAACTACAAAAGCATTTTTTTTAGTCCACAACAGACCGATAACAGATAGTTTAGTTGATTTCATGTCAATTATTATTTATAAGATAAATTTTTATTAAATATAGTTAATCACTTTCCGTAATTGTAAGAAAAAACTACAATTAATTTGAAATCAAAAATGAACTAATTAATTGTATAATTAATATAAAATGTTGTCAAATTAAAAAAAGTTGTTGCGAACGTTTAATTTAGGCTTGTAAAATAATTTTTAAACTACTACCCTACAACACATTCTAAAATATCTCAAACTTTTACAACAAAGTTAACCTGTGGTCTATTATAATTTCAAAACATCATTTTATTGTAAGAAAATAATTTTTTTTGATGTAAGTATTTTGTAGGAATAAAGAAATATCAAATTACATTATGCAATAAAGCCTAAAATAACTTTGCCTTTAAAAAATAGTATTTGAGCTTTCTTGCTTTCTTTAAAAAAGTAGATAGCATAAAAATTACGTAGATTTCTAGCAAAGTATTAAAATCTAAATATTTATAAGTAATATTAGATTATAGATACTTTATTCAAAATTCTGTTTAATATGATTAAATAATCTATTGCATATTAATGTAATAGGCTTTTAATTAAGGTTAAACGCCACTAGCTCTATTGTAAACGAAAGCCATAATATTAATTTTGTTTCAATAACCAATTACAAAATTTGTGCATATTAGATATAGGTGACTTAGGTACTTTTACAGCTGATGATATTATGTAGTAAAACTATAGCTGATGATACTGGAGTAACCGTACCAAATTTAATTCAGCTTTACTTTTTCATAATATAGTAATGAACTAGACGATTATGTACCTAACTTTTCTTCAGACGGATTTGGCTTGAACAATATAGTTAACAACAAATTACTTTATGGTACATCAGCATATAATATAATTATGTAATAGTGTAGCTTGATGACGAAGACCGGTAAACTAAAAAAGAATTTAAAATAGAAGTACAATCGAAAAAGAAGACTTGTCAACTTTTAGTATTTCGTTTTAATAAATAATTGATTTAAAATTGATAGAAAAAGCTAATTGAATCTTATTCAGATTACAAAAAAATTAAATAATAGAATAGAAACATTATATACAAATTTAGTTAGCAAAATATATATAAATTAATAATACTATAATACAAACAGTATACCCTACAGGTTTTAGATACTTCCAGTTTTGAATATCAACTTGTTTGGTATATACTTGAACGTAGTCAGTTTCCCTTGGTTTAAAGTAACTTACCATAAACATAATTATTAATGCTAAAGCGAATATTATACCCATTAGGTGTAAAAAGTGAGGAAAATAAGTGCCGTTCTCTATACTGATAGGTCTAACAACATACAATGCAACCAAGTACGTTATTACACTAAACAAAATTGCCATATTTGCTCCCCTAGCGGTAACACGTTTAGAGAAAATACCAACAATTACGATCGCTAAAATTGGCACACTATGCGTACCGTTCAACTCTTGTAAATAAGTGAAAATTCCACCTTGCACGCCATATAAAAGGGGCGCTATAGCCATAGAGAATATAGCTAAAAACGCTCCAAAAATTTTTCCTGCTTTTACAATTTTTACGTCAGAAGCGGTCTTATCAATATATTGCTTGTAGAAATCTAATCCAAATAACGTTACAGAACTATTTAAGGCACTATTGAACGAACTTAGAATAGCCCCGAAAAGAACAGCTGCAAAAAAGCCGACAAATGCCGTTGGCAGTATTCTTTTTACCAACATAGGGTAAGCTTCATCTGCATTTGCCAAATCACCTTTAAAAATATAAAAGGCAATAATACCTGGTAATACCACTATAATTGGTCCTAGAATTTTTAAAAAGGCAGCTAACAAAAGACCTTTTTGACCTTCTTTTAAATTTTTAGCCCCAAGCGCTCTTTGTATAATTGCTTGGTTAGTACCCCAATAATAAAAATTTACAATTATCATACCTGTAAATATGGTCCAAAAAGGCACATCAGAATCAGGGCCGCCAATAATATCAAATTTATCAGGAAGTGCAGTAGTCAATGTATTTAACCCAGTAAATACATTACCATCACCAATATACATTAAACCAAAAACAGGTATAAGTGTACCACCAATAATTAAACCAACAGCATTAATTGAATCTGACACAGCTACTGCTCGTAAACCGCCAAAAATAGCATAGACACTACCTATTAAACCAATAGACCAAACCGTTATCCAAAGTGCTTGTTCCGGTCCTACACCTAAAGCCTCAGGAATATCAAACATTGTATTAATCGCTAATGCACCAGAGTATAAAACCGTTGGCAGCATTGAAATTGCGTACCCTAACAAAAATAACAATGAAACTATGGTTTTAGTAGATTTACTATATCTATTTTCTAAAAATTGAGGTATTGTGGCTATCCCACTTTTTAAATATTTAGGTAGTAAAACAAAAGCGGTAAACACCATTGCAACAGCAGCTAAAACTTCATACGCAACAATTGGCAATCCGTCTCTAAAAGACACACCATTTACTCCCACAATCTGTTCCGTAGAAAGGTTTGTCAATAATAATGAACCAGCAATAATCGGCCCTGTTAAACTTCTTCCACCTAAGAAATAACCATCAGAGGATTTTTCATCTGTTTTACGTGTTGATACATACGCTATTATAGCTACTAATAATGTAAATCCTATAAATGAAATAATCCCCATAATTTATTTGTTCTTAGTGAATTTCATATTTATTAAAATCTATGTTGAAACATTTGATAGAATGCTTCGTTGGCATTAATTCTATCTTTAAAATCCCGAACGGTAGTTTGCTCGTCTATTACAAGTAATTCTATTCCTGCTATGTCCGCAAAATCTTCCATATACTCTACATTAAGATTTTGACAATACACTGTATGATGTGCTCCACCTGCCAAAATCCAAGCCGTTGCCGCAGTTTCCAAATTTGGTTTGGCATCCCATAATACTCTTGCAACAGGTAAATTAGGTAAATCTTCGCCAGGTTTTACAGCCTCTACTTCATTAACCACTAATCTAAATCTATTACCCATATCTACCAATGAGACATTCATAGCACTACCAGTTGCTGTATTAAACACCAATCTAGCAGGATCTTCTTTACCCCCTATCCCCAAAGGATGTACTTGACAAGAAGGTTTATGCTCATCTGCTATAGACGGACAAATTTCTAACATATGCGAACCTAAAACGTATGATCCTTGTGGGGTAAAGTGATATGTGTAGTCTTCCATAAACGATATACCACCATCTAAACCTGTATTCATAACTTTTAAAGCCCTAACCATAGCGGCAGTTTTCCAATCGCCTTCTCCTCCAAATCCATATCCATCTGCCATTAATCTCTGCACGGCAAGACCCGGTAGTTGCTTTAGTTCTCCAAGATTTTCGAAAGTATCAGTGAAGGCTTTAAAATCGCCTTCTTCCAAAAATTTACGTAAGCCTAACTCTATTTTGGCAGCGTTAATTAATGATTCTCTTTGATCACCTCCATGTTTAAGAGATGCTGTTAATTCATAACTATCCTCATAAACAGCCAGTAATTCGTTTAATTCGCTGTCCGTTACTTTGTTAATATGCTTAACAATATCAGAAGAATCATAGCCATTTACAGAAAACCCAAATCTCATTTGAGCATCTACCTTATCACCTTCGGTTACTGCTACTCCACGCATATTATCGCCAATTCTAGCAACCTTTAAATTTTGCAGTTCGTCCCAACCTAAAACAACTCTAGACCAGATGGCTAATTTCTTCTGAACTCTTTCATCTTGCCAATGACCTACAACAACCTTTCGTTTTTTACGCATTCTGGTCATCATAAAACCAAACTCCCTATCTCCATGCGCAGATTGATTTAGATTCATAAAATCCATATCAATTGATTTCCAAGGAATTTCAGCATTAAACTGTGTATGTAAATGACAAAGTGGTTTATTTAAAATAGTTAACCCTTTTATCCACATTTTCGCAGGTGAAAAAGTATGCATCCATGTAATTATACCGATACAGTTTTTTGACATATTAGCCTCTTGGCAAACCGCTGTAATTTCATCTGAAGTTTTTACTGTTGGCTTATAAACTATGGTAATAGGTATAAGGGACGATGTGTTAAAACCTTTTACAATTTCCTGTGAATTTTCGGCTACTTGTTTCAATGTATTATCACCGTACAAATGCTGGCTACCTGTAACGAACCATATTTCTTTTTTAGAAGTATCTATCATCTTAAATTATCTATCCTTTATTGACCGTAATAAGCAGTACTACCATGCTTACGATCGTAATGCTTTTTAATTAATGAATCTTTTAGCTTAGGTGCTTGGGGATTTATCTGTAATGTTAACGTTGCCATTTGGGCCACCGTTTCTAACACTTTACTATTATAAACAGCTTTTGCTGCATCATTGCCCCATGTAAAAGGACCATGATTGCTAATTAAAACCATTTCCACTTCTGTATGCGAAAGCCCTTTTTCTTTGAAACAATCTACAATTTGAACACCAGTATTGTGTTCATAATTTCCACTAATAAGATCATCGCTCATTGGCACAGCACACGGAATATCTGTTGTTAAATGATCTGCATGTGTTGTTCCAAAAATGGGGATATCTTTTTGTGCTTGAGCCCAGGCTACCGAATACATAGCGTGTGTATGTGCAATACCACCTATATCATCCCATTTTTTGTATAAATAGGCATGTGTTTTAGTATCTGATGATGGTCTTAGTTCCCCCTCAATTATGTTATTATCAAAATCGACAATTACCATATCTTCAGGTTTCAATACTTTATAAGGTACACCGCTTGGCTTAATAGCAAAAACACCATTTTCACGATCAACTGCACTTACATTACCAAAAGTATAAATGACCAAACCCAGTTCATTTAGCTCCATATTTGCTTTATAGCATTCTAACTTTAGTGCATTATAGTCAACACTCATTTATTTGTTTTTTATACTATTTTCTATAAACGAACTTAGTTCGTCATAGGATTGCATCTGTTCTTTGTACATTGAAACTTTCTCTTCTTCAGGGTAATAAGTTGCTTCAAAATCGCTACCCATTTTCTCACTAGCTTTAATAACATCGGCATAAATTCCTGCAGCTACCGCAGCATATATAGCAGCACCTAATGCAGGTGCCTGATCTGAGGCTGCCACCTTAATAGGTTTGTTCAATACATTTGCCAATGTCTGCATTATAAAGGGCGATTTTCTTGCTACACCACCAATTCCAATAACACTATCTATGCGAATGCCTTCCTCTTCAAACCGCTCTACTATTTTTTTAGAGCCGAAACAAATAGCATTCACCAGAGCTTTGAATATGTGAGGAGCTTCTGTACCTAAAGATAAGTTAGAAATTGCTGCTTTTAATTCTTGATTTGCATCTGGAGTTCTTCTCCCATTAATCCAATCTAAAGCTGTTGGTATACTTTCATCAAGAGGAATTTTCTCTGCTTGGGCACTTATTTTTTTAATGAAATTAAGTTCTATTTCTTCTTTGAGTTCAGCTTTTTGAGCATCGGTAAGAATATTAGATGACAATACTAAATTATCAATTGGCCATAACAACATATCTTTAAACCATGCCAACACATCACCAAAAGCGGACTGACCAGCTTCTAAACCTTCTAAACCGGGAATAACTGAACCATCAACTTGGCCGCAAATACCTTTTACAGGATTATCTTCAACGAATTTCTTTGAAGAAACCATAACATCACAAGTTGAAGTACCCATAACCCTTACCAAAACATTCTCTTTAATCTTTGCTCCAAGAGCACCGGCATGAGCATCAAATGTGCCTACAGCTATAACCGTTTTGGTGGTAAGACCTAATTTTTTAGCCCATTCTTCACTTAGGTTTCCTGCAACCTGATTTGACGTATATGTCTCATCGAACAACCTATCTCTAAGTTTAGCCAAGTAGGGGTCTAATTGTTCTAAAAATTCTTTAGCAGGTAAACCATTCCATGATGTATGCCACATAGCTTTATGCCCCGCCGCACATCTACTTCGTTTGAATGATTTTAATTTTTTATCCCCTATAAGTAAATAGGTCATTACATCGCAATGTTCCATCCAGGAATATGCGGCATTTCTGACTAAATTATCTTCTCGGATTATATGTAAAATTTTTGCCCAAAACCATTCTGACGAATAAATTCCTCCTTCAAATTTGGTATAGTTTTCACCTCCCCAATTATTAGCTAAATTATTAATTTCATTGGCTTCTTTTATAGCTGTATGATCTTTCCATATCACCATCATTGCATTTGGGTTTTCTTCAAAACCTTTAGTTAATGCTAATGGTGTGCCTTGTTCATCAACAGGAATTGGCGAAGACCCTGTAGTATCTATGCAAATACCTTTTATAGACTCTGGTGCAAGGTTACTTTCCATTACTACGGATTTAATAACATCTTCTAGCCCCTCTATATGATCTAACGGATGTTGTCTAAATTGATTTATGGATGCATTACAGTACTTATTTTCTTTCCAACGGCAATACCAATGAACTTTTGACAATACCTCATGTCCGGTTTCCGCATCTATCAATACCGCTCTTACAGAGTCGGACCCATAATCTAAACCAATTACATAATTATTCAATTCTCTACTATTTTATAAAACCAAATATAATATATTATTAAGTGTTATTTACACATTTAAAATATAATGTATCATATATTCGTTCAACTTCTATAGCAATTCTTAAACATATTGATATTGAAACTGCACAAATACACCATATACGTTTAGTTTAAATTATTTAAATACTCCAGAAATACCATAAAAAAAGCCGCCCAAATTAATGGGCAGCTTTTCTACTATTAACTAAACTTACTCACTATTCTTTTTATTTTTTAATCAGCTTAGTTGTTTCTACTCTGTTTTTAAACTTAATTCTAACAAGATATAGACCTTTTTTGAACTGATTTGTCTTTATAGTATTGCTGATACCAAAAGAGCCTTTTTCATTTTTGACTCTTTTTACAAGCCTTCCATTATTCGAATAGAAATCGATAAATAAAGGTTCATCTACTGATGAACTATATTCATAATTTAAGTTATTCTTAAAAGGGTTAGGATAAAAATGTATTGCAATATCCTCTCCATTGTCGTTGTCGCCACTAGTAACACTATCACTTATGTTCGGCAACAAATAATCAGTAAAGATGAATCTACCCTTGCTACTAGCTATAGTTTTATTTCTAGAAACAGTACTTTCAGATAATCCTTCTACTGTCCAACCTAATTCATTAATAAACCAATTCTCATCTATTATTGAACTCTGATTACCCTTTCCATTTTTTGATTCTATCTTAATAACATTATCTATAATATTTTTTATATCGATAGTAGATTCAATAGCATCTGTTGAAAAACCATCACTTGAATTTCTTTGTAAAACGCTATTTGAAATAACAGCGTAGGTTACAATAACATCAGAAGATTCTGTTATTGTTCTTAATACTTGGTATGTTGACCCGTTAGATGTAAACTGACCTAGATTGTTATAACCATTGTCTTGCCCATTTCCATGTCCGTTGCCATTTCCATTGCCTTTTGAATAACTCTTTCCATTTATATTACCTTTGCCATGCCCGTTTCCCTTACCATTTCCATTGCCGTTCTCTAAGTTTCCTGAATTATCAAAAGCATACACTATAATGTCAGCTTTTTCACCGCTTAGGCCTCCTTCTTTAGTTAGTCTTGCAGTTAAGTTAACACTTGCTCTTCCACTACTCCCTGTATTCCAATTCCCTTTTAAGGTTGCAGTTAACGGTAAGTTGATTGTCTCAATTTTTGTAGGATAACCAACATCAGCGTTATCTGGATTACTTGAAGATTTTTGAATTTTTATTTCAAATCCTCTAGTATCATCACTTTCCACATTCTGATTCTCCCATTCAATCCAAGATAAAGAACTAACAGGGTCAAACTTCATTTGCAACGGACCTTCCCAACCATCAAAAATATTATAGTTTGTGGTATAGCCATATCCAAGATTTTGTTCAAAGAGTATATTTTGATTGTTGTCTGCTGAAAGTTGACCCCTATAAGTAATAGTTCCGTCGCCTTTATCAACAAATATTTGAGGTATTTTACTCAATGAAATGGGGTTCCATGAGTCTGCTTCAAACAAAACTGCCTGAATAACATTTGTATCTCCGGGCCAACCATTATCAACAACTAAATCTACACTAACAGTATCAGTACCAGCCTCAACATCAACCCAAATTTGACCTATTTTGTTACTAATAGTTGCATCTTCACCATCACGTACCTCAACCAAAATTCTACTAGCCTGTAGCACATTATACTCTACGTTCACTTGCTTTAAACTACCATTATTGATGGGATCCGAAGAAGTATCTACAATTTTTAACGTATTGCTATAAACCGGTGCACCACCAACTAAATCTGGAATGCTATAATTTTCGAATGTAAATCTGCCATGACTACTAGGTATAGGTTGATCGTCTGTATCTGTACTTGCTGATTGACCAACAACTGTCCACTCCAAACCATTTATCTGCCAATCTTCACTTATTGGAACTTGGGCACCTGAAAACTCAGATTCTTTTTGAATAATATTGTCAATGATATTTTTCATATCAATATTGGCAGTAATTAATTCATTTGTATAATCTGCTCTTGGATCTTTTTGTACTATTTCATCAGGAATTAAATTATAAGATGCCATTTCCCCAATATAACCTGGCAAGGTTCTTAATATCTGATATGTTAATCCATTATTAGCTGTAAACTCACCAATATTGTTGAAGCTATGATTACCATCAACATTTGCATCATCATATTTCTGTCTAAAGTTACCTGAGTTATCAAATGCGTGAACAATAATATCTACTCTATTTCCGCCCATATCCCCATTTTCGGTAACCCAAGCGGTCATATTAATTTGTCCTTTACCACCACTTCCATGACTCCAACGACCTTCTAATGTCGTTTCTAAGGGAAAGTTGATATCTTTCACGGCTGTTGGGTAACCCCTATCTTCAGTATCTTTCCACTCATGCCATGAGAATTTTTGAATTTTAATATCAAATTCCTTATGTCCGCCATTGACATCATTTTGATTTTCCCATTCTATCCATGATGGCGAGCCTAATGGTTCAAATTTCATTTGTAAAGGACCTTGCCATCCGTCAGCAATGTAATAATTGGTCCAATACCCATCACCTAAATCTTGCTGGAACAACTCATTTTGTTTATTGCCCGCTGTAGGTTGCCCTCTATATATTAATGTTCCGTCTCCTTTACCAACTAATAAATGTGGAACTTCTGCAACACTAATAGGCGTCCACGAATTACCTTCAAATAATAAGACCTGAATAAGATTCATATCTCCTGGGTTACCATCATCTACTACTAAATCTACAGCTACAGTATCTTCTCCTGCTTCTACGTCTACCCAAACTTGACCTATTTTACTACTATTTGCTGCATCTTCACTATCTCTAACCTCTACCAATATTCTACTAGCTTGACTAACGTTATATTTAATATTAACCTGCTTTAAACTTCCGTTATTAATTGGATCAGAAGAGGTATTTACTATTTCTAAACTATTGTTTCCATCAGATTCAGTGCTAGCCAATAAATCTGGAATAGTGTAATTCAATAATGTAAACTTGGCTTTACTGTCGCCCACATAATCACCACCAATAGTATCTCCAGAAGAACCAATAAATGTCCACTCTAAACCATGAATAAACCATTGGTTGTCAAGTGTAGGTGTTGTACTATTAGCATCAACAACTATTAATTTCTCTAAGATATCCTTCATATCTAAAGAAACATTGAAAGGTGCCGTATCAAAAGGAGTATCCCAATTACCCGCTCTTGGATTGTTAACGGGAACAATATTATATGTCGCTGCCTCTCCATAACCACCAGTATTTCTTTTTAATACATGATAAGCAATACCACCACTGCTAATTGTATCTAACGGTTCTAAACTATCATTTGGGTCTTCGGCATATCTTTGTGCAAGATTTCCAGAATTATCCCATGTATGGACAATAATATCACTTTTTGCATAGGAATTATTATTTAAATCACCACCACCATTATATAACCATGCAGTCATATTAAAAAATGTTCTTCCTTCACTGTTTGAAGACCATTGACCCGTATAGGTACAAGTTATTGGGTTTTCAACATCAGCAATTTTCGTAGGGTATCCACGACTTAACCCTTGCTCTTTCCAGTTGTGCCAAGAATATTTTTGTATTTTAATGTCAAATTCTGCATGTGTTTGTCCAGTTTCGAAACCATTATTATCCCAATCTACCCATGATTCTTGTTCTGCAGGACCAAACTTTGCCTGTATATCACCTATCCAACCATTATTTACAAACCAATTGGTGTAATATCCATTACCTAAATCTTCTTCAAAAAGAAGGTTTTGGCTATTATCGTAATTATAAGGTTGATCTCTGTATGTAATGGTACCGTCACCTTTACCAACTAATAAATGTGGAGCTTCTGCAATACTAATAGGAGTCCATGAATTACCTTCAAACAATACCGCCTGTATACGGTTGGTCGCCTTCGGATTACCACTATTAACTATTAAATCAACACCAACGGTGTTTGTACCTGCCTGAACATCTACCCATACTTGCCCAATTTTATTACTTCCAGCAGCTATTTCGCTATCACGAACTTCAACTAAAATTCTACTAGCTTGCAATAAATTATAACTAATGTTAACACGTCTAATTGTACCGTTATTAATAGGATCCATAGATGTATTCACAATATCTAAAGTGTTGTCTCCTGTAGGCGGGGTAAATTCCTCTACAGTAACTCCAGGAGCATTATCTTCAGATAAACCAGCCCAAGTAGTCGATAATAATTGTGCTTGTATACTATAATCAGCACCAGCAGCATCAGGAGCTAAAACACTTATATTTATTGAATTAGAATCTGCAGTCACCATTTCTACTCCTTGGCCTAAATTATCTCCCGTAGGACTTTTAAACCGAACAAGCACATAAGCAGTATCAATAGCCTTGGTATAATTAATATTTATGTCAACCATTTGCTCTACCGTAATTGTCGCTGGCGGGTCAATAATTGTAATGGAATTATTCAAAACCGGAGTATTATCTTCTACTGTAACCTCTTCTACTTCGTCATTAGCCAATCCCGCCCAAGTTGGTGATAATAATTGAGCTTGTAGACTATAATTAGCACCTGCAGTTTCAGGTGCCAATACAGATAATAATACCGTATCTAAATCTGAAGTTACTGTAGCTAGCGACTGTCCTAAATTATCACCGGCGGGACTCTTAAAACGTATTAAAGCATAAGCTGTATCTACAACCTTGGAGTAACTAACATTAATACCAATCATTTCATCTGCAGATACCGTAGTTGGTGGATCTATAATTGAAATAGTATTTTCCAAAATCGGTGCATCACCTTCAACAGTTACCCCTATAAACTCGTCATTTGCTAAACCTGCCCAAGTTCCCAAAGCTAAAATCTGCGCCTGTAAACTATAATTGTTACCCGCTGCATCCGGGGCTTGAACACTTAACAGAACTGTATCTGAATTTGCCATAACCGTAGTTAACGCTTGACCCAAATTATCACCAGTTGGACTTTTAAACCTAATTAGAACGTAAGCCGTATCAACTACTTTAGTGTAATTCACATTGACATCTACCGTTTGATTTGCCGTTACAGTGGTAGGGGGATTTATAATGGCAACGGTGTTTTGCCCTTGCAGGAAACCTGAAAAGGCTATTGCAAAAAGAAATAAGAGTAGTTTTGTTTTCATAATTGTTGGTTTTGAGAGGTTTATTTTTATTTCCCTATATATTTCAAGAACATTATTCTAATCACGAGTCTCTGAACTGATCTCACAAAAGGCAATTCATAGTATTCTAATACCGTTATATTTTTTAATGTATATTTTACACTTAATAAAATTTACATAAAAAATTTACATAATACACCATATGTGCAAAATGTAAACAACTATATATCTAGAGGTATGGTTCTTAAAAACTATAATTAAATTATCATGTAAAAAGAATCAAACAAATCCATTACTATCTATTTCATTATAATTGATTAATTCCATTTTTTCACAAATCATTAAAATACCCTTTAATAATTATAAGTTTTTAAGACTACAGATACTTAATATGCATAAATATAGCCAATAATATGTTATAAGTGTATATTTTACATTAATAATAATCATTAATCAATTTATCCAAAACATTTTAATCATTTACTATATCGATTAACAGGGAAATAAACAGAAGGAGCTACTTAAAACAATAGTGTTAAAGCATTTACAAGAATCAATAGATTGTTGAAATTATATTCTTAAAGTAGTTACTAGTTATTTTTTAAATGGGGTTATATAAAAAGTAAAATTATACTGTTTAGGCTGTACTCTATATTTATTTAATACAGAAATTGCCGTACCCCCTACTCCAGAAACTGCATGATCCAAGTTTAGAGTTATATAATCTACTTCTTTTAGTTGACGTCTATAATAAGATCGTGTCATGTTGTCCGTATCATAGATTTGAGCACTCAAATTAAAAGTTTGATCACCTTTTATCTGTAATCCATATCCACTGTCATCACTAATAGATGTATAATATACATCTGTTTTATTACCATAATCTTGCGGAATAATATAAGGTACATAATCATCTTTTGCAGTAGTTTCATAACTACCGAACTTGGCTCCTGTTTTTCTATCGGGATATGTTTCGTAAGGTCCTCTTCCATACCATTCAATAGTATTAAACGTATTTGGAATTTGTAATTGTAGGCCAACTTTAGGAATCCGGTTGGTAAATTCACCTGCAGGTGAAGTATTTGTTCTAATAGCAATTTCCCCATTTTTGGTAATACTATAATTAAACTCGTTTAAAAAGCCTGTAGCATCCTTATTACTTGTAGCAAGAATAATCACTTTTAGGCCTACCTCGTTTTCTTTATTTATTATTTCTAAAGATGATACTTCATGTTCTAAATTATTTAGACCAATGGCATACAAACCATTAGTTAAATTAACACCCATACCATCTTTTTGATATCCTGTGGAAACGGTGAATGTTGGCCAAGCATCTAGTTCATTGGCTAACGGAGCTCTCCATACATTAAACATGGGGCCTTTTTTCAGAAATTCTTTATCTCTATAGACCAGTGAGGTTAGCAAACCATTTTGCTTATCAAATGTATAGACAAACTCAGGACCTTTAAAAACAATATTCTCTAGGTTATCTTCTACACTTAATCCGTCTACATTAGAAAGTACTGTTGGCTTTTCTACAAATGGAAATTCTAATTGCTCCCAAGCAACTTCATGTCCTTTTTTAGCCCAGTTGGTATCCTCAGATAATGATAAACTTACTTCTAACACATAATGTATTCCGGCTTCTAGATTACTTTTAGTAAATGGAATTTTAAATTCTTTTATTTTTAAAGGTTCCAAGTCAACCTTTAAATTACCAGATTCTATTTGCTTACCATTGGCTAATAATGACCATTTGGTATCAAAATTACTTAGATTAGTAAAAGGAAAACGATTGTATATAGATACTGTTCCTTTTTTAATGTCTATTAGATTAACATCTATAAGTTGTGGTGATTTTTTCAATTGCCACAATTCCGGTTGAACTTCCCTATCTGGCCAAACCAACCCATATGTTCTACCTGGCAACCCAATACTATAATAATGAGATTCATCGATTATAGATTCAAAATCTAGCCACAAAGAAGCTGAGTCTCTTAATTCCTCATTATCTACATTCAAATCCTCGTTAGAAACTACTTTATTAAAAATTCTAACTTTGTCAATAGTTGTATGCGCCAAATAGCCTAAATGACTATCAATTATGTTGGCAGATTTACCAATCTCAACCTGATAAGGACCGTTAGTAATATTACCAGAACAACTCTTGGTCGCTAATCTTTCTCCATCAATATAAAGTCCTAAATTCTTTCCATCATAAACTCCTGTTACATGATGCCAGCTACCCACCCAATTAGCAGGAAGAGAAGCTTCTACACTAACCCTTTCATCTGTATGAACATAAAATTGCAATTCAGATTTATCAGATTGAATAATACCATATTGATAATTTCCTTTGGTAACAAAATAGGCATGTCCGTTATATTTTTCAGGTTTCACCCAAAAAGACAATGTAAGCTTATTATCGGCAATATCCAGAGCTTTATCTTTATACACTTCTAACCAGTCATCATGACCACTTAAGTAAAGTGCCTTTCCAAACTTGCCCTCTTTTAAAACCGCATTATTCATTAAAGCTGCAGAAATCTTATTAGCTGAAGCATCTGGTGTAGTTATCCATCTTTTATCAATACCCGGGCTTACCCAATCCCAAATTGCACCACCTGTTAAACGTGGATATTTGTAAATCAGGTCCCAATACTCATCTAAACCACCAAGTGCATTTCCTGCCACAGATAAATATTCATCCATAAAAGAAGGTCTAGCATCTTCTTCAAGCGCGAATCTTTTTTCGAGCATAAATGGTGTAACATATCTTGGACCAACAATATCTTCACATTCAATAGGGTTAGTCTCTGGATCCTCATCACTATTACCCCCATACATCCAAGCAGGTCTACTTGGGTCTATTTTTTTTCCTTCAACAATTAAGGCACAAATATTATCTCCTGGACCACTTTCATTACCTGCGCTCCATATAATTACAGAAGCATGGTTTCTATCTCTATATACCATTTTCTGCATACGATCTAGATACTGATCTCTCCATTCTGGTTCACTGGATAATTGAATGTTACTGTGAGCTTCATCTCCCGTTTCATCAATAATATACATTCCCAATTCATCAGCTAAATCTAAATACTCCACATTTGGCGGATAGTGACTTGTTCTTACGCTATTAATATTGAATTGTTTCATCAAGGTTAAATCTTTGCGCATTGTTATAACATCCATAGCATGCCCAGTTTTAGGATGCATCATATGACTATTTACAGCATTCAACTTAACAGGCTTGCCATTAACATAAATAGCCTTGTTTTTAACCTCTACCTCCCTAAAGCCTGTTTTATGACTAAACACCTCAATAGTATTTTCTTTACCATCAATCAATTCTAAGATAAGTGTATATAAATTTGGGTGTTCAGCAGACCATTTCCTAGGATTTTCAACATCAATTGATACTGAAAATTTATCGTCTGCCATGGTTAATTTTTTAGAAACAATTCTATTTCCCCTATCATCATACAAAATGGCGTTTACGTTAAACCCATTTAAATTTTCATCAGTGTAATTTTTTACAAACGCATCAATATTTAGAGTGGCATTTTGGTAATTTTCATCTAAATCTGTGGTTACATAATAATCATGTATATGTGTTTTTGGTGTGGACATGATATACACATCTCTGTAAATACCGGCAAGTCTCCAAGTATCTTGGTCCTCTAAATACGAGCCATCACTATAATGTAAAACTTTAACGGCAATACTATTTTTACCTTCTTTTAAATACGGTGTAATATCATATTCAGCGGGTTCCATTGCCCCTTGGTTATAACCTACTTCCTTACCATTTATCCAAACATAAGATGCAGATTGTACACCCTCAAAATGTAAAAAATGTTTTTTCTCTTTCCAGTTCTTAGATAACGTAAAAGTCTTGTAGTAAGACCCTATAGGATTATACTCTTTAGGTACCATTGGTGGTTTTGAGTTATAGGGTTGACCAATGTTTCTAAACATTGCAGATCCAAAACCTTGCATTTCCCAATTGGAAGGCACTTTTATCTCATCCCATTTTTTACGATTAAAATTATCTTCATAAAAACCTTTTGGAGCCCTATCTAAATTATCTGAAAATTGAAATTTCCATGTTCCATTTAGACTCAATAAATTTATTGATTCTTTTTTACCTTTACTCAATGCTTCTTCTACGGTATTAAAAGGCATTAAGTTGGTATGAGGCAAAACTTGGTTACGTTGAAATATTTTTGGGTTCTCCCATTCATTTTGTGCTTGTGCTACTACTAAACTAAATAGTATACATATCTTAAAAAGAAAAACAGTTTTTTTATATGATTGATTCATTTATCAGTGATGTTAATTTCGATATGTTATTACTTAATTACGCTTTATTACGGGTAAATTAAAATAATTTATTAACCCTTACATTTTCCAAAGAATTCATCTTACCAATTCACTACATAAATTAGAGACACAACCAATTGAAATTTACCTAAAATAAAGGATACAGTATTTTAAGTGTTATTATTACACTTACGAATATATAAAAAGAATTATATTTAAATGTTTAACAGCTTAAAAAGATTTTCTAATAACTAATAGCCATAAATTAATTTAGTTTCAAATAGATAGCGTTTTAATTATTATTATTTGAATATTAATCTTTAACCTACCACAAAAATAATAGAGCTAAACCTCAAAAAAACTTTGTTTTAATGGATTTTAAAATTTATCAAAATTGTTAATATTCAAATAATTAAAATCCGAAAATGCTAAATTATAAGGTTAAGAACATCCTTTAATAATTGTTAAATAGTAGTATTTTAGCATTAAATTGATTATCAAGTTAATAGAAATATCGCTTATAAGTAATGAAAATAGGTAACGCCGATCAACACGAAGATGTAAATTACAAATTGCAATATTACAACAAGGAAGACCAAGTTTTACTGGCCGTCGATTGTATCATTTTTGGATTTGATAGAAAAGAAATTAAAGTACTTTTAGTAAAACGTGATTTTGAACCAGAGAAGGATAAATGGTCTTTGATTGGTGGTTTTTTAAAAAAAAGTGAAAACTTAGATGAAGCGGCAATACGCGTGTTAAATATATTAACAGGTCTAAAAGATATCTATATGGAACAATTGTACAGCTATAGTGAAATTGATAGAGATCCAGGACAAAGAACCATATCTGTAGCATATTTCGCTTTGATTGATTTAAGTGCAAAAAATTTAGATAAAATTAAAATTGATTCTGCGAAATGGTTTGAAATTAATAAAATTCCACAATTAATTTTTGATCATAATGAAATGATCAACAAGGCCATGTTGCGACTAAGGCGTAAAGCACTTGTAAAACCAATTGGTTTTGAATTGTTACCCAAAAAATTTACAATGCGTGAACTTCAAAGTTTATACGAGTCCATTCTAAATAAAAAACTAGATAAACGAAACTTTATTAATAAAGTAAACCTGCTTGACATTCTTGATAAACTTGATGAAAAAGATATGACAAGTTCTAGAAAAGGATCATTTCTTTATCGCTTTAACGAAGAAAAGTATAAGCGTAAATCTGATGAAGGATTTGATTTTAAAATTTGATAAAGATTAGAATGAGTTTTATTGAAACTCTATATATTGCTTTTATTCGCCTGCTTTCTTATTTAATCATTACTTAATAATCTAGTGTAGTAACTAATATAATTAAAAGACATTTATTTAATATAAATAATTATTGTGGCTGCCATAAAGTAATATAATCTACCAGCATACTTGTTGGATAATCTTCTGGATTAGGCGGCCCGGGAAAGTTACCTCCTATTGCTAAATTAATTATTGGGTACATATCTATTTGCGATACTATTGTAGGATCACAGATACTTGCAACAAGATTACCATCAAGATACCATTTCACAAATTCATCTGTTTTCCATATTCCATATTTATGCCAATCACCTGCAAAGTCTTCTCCTTTCATCTGTTTTATAGGCCCCACTCCAACAACATTATTAATTTCTGAACCATCACATTGAATACTTAAACCAGGCTCACCATTTGAGCTATTAAAACCAGAACCAGAAACTGACCACTGCCCATCATCATAATGATAAGCTACTTGCAAACGGTCTGTACTATAAGGTCCGCCCAAAAACGCTCCACCTGGTCCACGTACAAACTCCCAATCTATCTCTGTTCTACGTTTGCCGTTTTCTCCGGTATCTTGAGGACTTTCATAATATTTATGTAATAACCAAAAGGCTCCCCAAAAGCCGGCAACATCTGGTTCAAACCAGATATTTGCTTCAATATAACCATCTCTGTAGGGCGTAGATTCCGCTCCTGTTAACACCCCTGAATAATACTCCGCACCAGTGGCTTCCACTTGCTGATCATTGTTTAAACCAGCAGTTATAATAAGATTTCCATTACCATCAAAATCAAAAGGATTAGGTGCCTTTACGTCTCCATTTAGAACATCTGTATAATATTGTAATTCACTATTAATAGTAACGTTTGGTCCCCACGGTAGTTGGCTTTGCCATTTGCTGGGGTCTGGTAATGTACCTGGCTGTTGATTAAAATCGTCTTCAAACGTAATAATATAGTTAGAATCGATATCTGTAGGTAACCTATCATCTACAACCACAGGTTCTTCATCTGGTACTTCTTCCATTACTTCCGGTATTTCGTCAACTGGATTTTCTATTCCTGTAGTATTAGTTTGTTCAGAATCAGCATCTGTTGAAGAATTCTCCGAACATCCATTTAACATCAAAAATGCAAGAATGGTAGCTGCTACATTCAACCCATTACATCTCCATATTCTGAATAACAAATTCATAATTATCTCTTTTTCTTATTTAGTTTTCATGCGAACAAACTGTAGATAATCATCATTTTTAGCCACAATAATATATTCTTCGCCAGCAATTGTAATTCTATCCATATCCTTTACGTCACCTGGTGTATAAAAACCACTTTCCGTACTTTTTATAGGTGTAAAAGCCCCTTTACCATTCCCACTTAACAATAAGCCGTGTCCTGCATCTGCACGAGGTGTTTCTGCTTCAGATTGATAAAGATTACCTGCTACCAAAACGTCTAAACTTCCATCTCTATTAAAATCATCTACCAAAATTTGATTGATAGGTGAAATTTGAGATTCTTTAGGCAAATCATGTACTTTCCATGATCCACCAGTATTTTCAATAAAAGCACTTGCAAAAGATGAAACTTGATAATGAATACCTTTCTCCAATTTATCCTCATCATAGACATCCGTTAATGTAGCTGTAGAATATTCATTATAGGTTTTAAATTTATTTTTAATATCAGGCATTTGCTGAGAGGAACATTGGCGACCACGCAAAGGATATTTTTCACCATCATTATAATAACTAAGTACAATATCATTTGTTTGATTTTCATCAAAATCATTTAAATTGATATCAAAAGTACCATCTTCACTAGCTTTGTATTTATAATTTAAACCAAGATTACCAGCGACCAAATCTTGATCGCCGTCACCATCAAAATCACCTTTAGCCAATGAAAACCACCACCCAGTAGTACCAGATAATCCTAAATCTTCAGTAACTTCTTTAAACTCTCCTTTTTCGTTTCTAAGTACTTTAATCGGCATCCATTCACCTGCTACTATTAAATCTTCCCAACCGTCATTGTCATAGTCCACAAAAACCGCAGAGGTTACCATTCCAAATTTTTCTTTAAGAAATGGCGCTACGCTTTCAGTTGCATCTACAAACTTAGGTTTACCAGGTGTACTTACATTCTCTAATATATAACTCATAGGCGGATAGGGATAATTTGCAGGAAACAAACGCCCGCCAACAAATAAATCTAAATCTCCATCATTATCAAAATCGTTTGCAAATACCCTACTACCACTAGTTATCATTTTTGGTAGAACCTTTTGACCTTTGGTAAAATTCCCTTTACCATCATTTATATAAAGACGATCCTGCAACATCTCTGAACGATACGAAAACTCATTACCACCACTAACGACATATAAATCGTTATCTCCATCATTATCCGCATCAAATATTAAGGCATCTAAATCTTCAAAATCACGTTCATTAGCCATTAATTCAGTTTTCTGTTGCTTAAACGAACCGGTTTCTGTTTGAAAAAACAAACCACCTGGGTAGTTATGTGCTCCACCTATATAGAAGTCTTCCAAGTTATCTCCATTTAAATCACCAACAGCTATACCTGGCCCGAAACTAGAGGTTCTGTGTGGCAACAATATTTCGTAAGTAAAATCATTATATAAATTCTCGCGATGGGTAAATGACAAAATTGAATCGACATCACTTTCAAATAAAAAAGTGCTTTTATCCTTCTTTTCATTAATTGGAATATTGAAGGCCTCATCTATATTTACATTCAACGTTTGGTTTGTTGATATGTTTGCAAGAATTTGCTCTTTACCATTAGGCCATTGAATATGTAAAGTATCAACCTTACTAAACTCACCTAAACCAAAATGCAATTTTGGTGCTACTGAAGATTGAAAACCTCTAGCCAAGGTTAATTCTTGAAATTGTTTTGAACCGTTATTGGTTATAGTCGCTTTTACACCTATTCCTTGAATATTTTTTTCATCACCTTTAAAAGTCAAGGTCAAATAATTATTAGACGCGGAACTAGAGTTCTCAAAAACAGATGCTTTTTCGTCAATATTATTTGTAATGATTTCTAAATCTCCATCATTATCCAAGTCAACGTAAATAGCCCCATTTGAAAATCCACTATGTACTATACCCCATGGTTTGGTAGCTTTTTCAAAAGTTAGATCGCCCATATTTTTATAAGCGTAATTTGGTAAAGTTTCAGACGGCATTGCCATTGTTTTTGACAATAAACTATCCTTATTTTTAGTTTCTCCTTTTAGTTTAGCGAAAAAATCCTTGTTATTTATTTCTCTTCTTGAACCGTTAGAAACATATAAATCTTTTAAACCATCATTATTCAAATCCGCAAAAAGAGGGCTCCAACTCCAATCAGTAGAAGAAACTCCAGAAAGTCTAGATATTTCTGAATAGATAGGATAATTCTCTTTGGTTTCGCCAATATAATGTTGTAAAGAATTTTGCATATACTGGGTTTGAAAACCTGCTTCTTTAACCTGTAGCATCAATAAAGGATCCATACTTGCCATATTAGCTTTAGACCTCCTATTAATTTCCGCATCCATATCAACCTGAAAAATATCAAGATGACCATCATTATCAAAATCTGCTATATCAGCGCCCATACCATAAAATGATGTATGTTTTGTGCTCTCTTTAATTGTATTAGTAAATGTGCCGTCTTTATTATTTATATATAATATATCTGGACTATTAAAATCATTTGACACATAAATATCTTGCCAACCATCATTGTTTAAATCTGCTGCCGTTGCGCTAATGGATAAACTATACTCAAAAAGTCCGGCTTCTTTGGTTACTTTTGTAAATACACCTCCATCATTTCGATACAAATGATTTGATTGTAGATCAGTAACATGATACATCATAGCCCTTAAGGTTTTTGAATCTGTTTTAAAGTCTGTGATAGGATAATTGGCTACATAAATATCTAAATCACCATCATTATCAAAATCTAAAAAAGTGGCATTAATTGAATTACCAGCGTCATCAACTCCTAATTCTTTTGCCCGCTCTGTAAATGTATTATCACCATTATTAATGTATAATTGATTTTCTTTATTTCCATCTTGACCAGATACACTAACGTAAATATCCATAAACCCATCAAAATTCACATCTGCCATTGAAGTACCGGTGTACCAACGATTATCACCTTCAATACCAGAGGCTTTTGAAATGTCTTCGAATTTAAAATCACCTTTGTTTAAATAAAGTTTATTCTTTACTTGGTTACCTGTAAAAAAAAGATCGGTCAATCCGTCATTATTTACATCACCAGCTGAAATACCGCCACCCATATAGATATAGTAGTAAGTAAAATAATTTAACGAATCTGTTTCTGTAAGGTTATTTGCGAAATCGATAGAAGTTTGCTCAAAATTCAGTTTGTTAAAAATAGCCGGAACGCTATCTAAACTAGTATTCTTTGTACTCTGTTTTTCATTAGTTTTCGAACATGAACTAATGAATACAACTAAGCTTAGGTATAAAAAAAGTGGTTGAATTCTCATAAATGGCAATAGTTTTAAATAGAAAAAAGCAGAAATTAGATTTCTGCTTTTTTTAAAAGAAAAATTAGCTAAAAATCAATCATTTATTAATGGATTGGTATCTATCTGTTCCGTTGGTATTGGCAAGAATCGTTTGTCTAAAGAATAATTTGGTTTTATACCGGTATTAAACAAAAGCTCCATATCCAAATTCCATCTTTGTAAATCAATGAAACGTTTACCTTCGCCAGCTAGTTCTATTTGTCTTTCATGAATTAATGCCGCAAAAGCTTCATCTACAGAATTTACAGGATAGCCTGCATCGTTCATAGCTGCAGTCCCATATAATGGCATGCTTACACTTGGTCTAGACCTAACTTCATTCATTAAAGCTATTGCATTGCTTAAACTACCACCATTTCTGAATAACTCTGTCTCTGCTTTCATCAATAATACATCTGAGTAACGTAACAATCTAATGTTGGTTCCATTATCTTGAGTATGAACGTCATCTTCAATATAACTAGAATATTTTTTCATTCTAGTACCACCAAGTGTAGGTCCTGAAAAATCACCAACATCTGGATCAACACCCCATGTTCTTCCCGTACCGTAAGAATCACCGGTAACCCACCATGTATCATCGAATCTAGGGTCATTATCCTCATATGCCTCTACTAAAACGGGATTAGGTATACTGTTTCCCCATCCGCTATAATCTGCACTACGTAGCGTTGACAATGTGTTATTGTTACCAACATTATTACCCCAAAGACCGTCTAGTGAACCTTTTCTAAAATCAATCTCCAACAATGTCTCATCATTAAATTCACCTGCAACATTAAAATTATCAATATAGTTAGACATAAGTGAGTAAGATGTTACCTGATCAAAAGCTTCATAAGCTTCATCATATTGTTTTAAATACAAATAGGTTTTTCCAAGCATAGCAAAAGCAGTTTCATTGGTAGCCCTACCTACAGATTGAATGGCTTTGGTTCTCATACCTTCAGAAGCTATTTTTAAATCTGAAATAGCTTGTTGAAGAACTTCTTCTTGTGTACTCTTAGGTTGAAAACCACTTGTACTCTCGCCAATTTTAATTGGAACATCACCATATCTAGTAGCTAAAATATAGTAGTATAAACCTCTCATAAAATAAGCTTCTGCTACTAAAGGCTCATAAAACTCTGGTTCTGTCGTATAGTTTTCCGAACCCTCTATTACAAAGTTAGCTTTTGCAATACCAGAATATGCCGATTTATAGAATCCGCTGGGCGCATCAAATGTACCGTCCAATAAAAATTCTGAAATACGAGATAATTGTGGCTGACCAGAGATATTAATAGATAGTTCATCTGACACATAATCATAAAGCAAATTACCATAACGGCCATACATACCTTCTGATCTAAATGCAGAATAAATAGCAACGACAGCAGATTCTTGCAACTCTGGAGTAGCTTCTAAAACCGCTGCATTAAGACCATTTGTATCTTGAAATTGAAGATATTCATCTTCATTACAAGACACTAAACATATAGCCAAACCTAAGCTACATAACGTGTATTTAATTAAATTTTTCATGTTGATTCCTTTTTAAAATTCTATTTGTAGTCCTACAATAACAGTTTCTGGTGCCGGTGAAAATCCTTTATCAAGACCAATACCATCAATTACACCACCACTATTATAAGTTGGTCTAATTTCAGGATCATAACCTGAGTAATCGGTTATTGTTAAAATATTCTGAGCACTTACATATAAACGTAATTTACTAACACTATTATTCAATAACTGCCCTAGTGAATTTTTAGATAGTGAATACCCTAAAGTTATATTTTTTAATCTTGTATATGAACCATCTTCAATATATCTATCTGAAACGCGTTCATTATTATTGGGATCATTAGGTGTAAATCTCTCCACAGAAGTATTTGTATTGGTTGCAGAATAACGATCCAATATTCTGGTTGAATAGTTTCTAGGTCCGGTACTATTAAAATTATCAACGGTATAACTTAAATGATTATAAGCATCTACTCCTTGAACACCGGTAAAATACAAGCTAGCATCGAAACCTTTATAATTAGCACCTAAATTAAATGAATATGTAAAATCAGGATTTGGATCACCTATTACAACTCTATCCTCTTCAGAAATAACACCATCTCCATTTTGATCTTTAAATCTTATATCTCCCGCAAAAGTGCCTATATCACCATCTAAAGAAATTTCACTAGCGTCAATTACTCTACCATCACTTAAGACTGTGTATACTAGATTACCATTATCATCGGTAGTTCTTGAAACCCCTGCACCTGTACTTGTCTCACGAAATGCCTGTGACTGTAAAGAACCACTTATAGCAGCTTGCTCACTTTCAAAAATTCCTTCTGTTTCATACCCTAAAAAAGAATATGGTGCTTCTCCTGGCAAATTAAAAACTACAACACTACTAGAACCACCAAAGCTTACCTCTGCAGCCGGTATACCTTGACCGCCTGGCGCCACTTCTTTTACGACTGGATCAACAGTAGAGACGTTTACCGTAGCATTCCATTGAAAATCACCTTCATAATCGTTATAACCCAATGTTAGTTCTACACCTTTAGAATCTACTCTACCGGCATTTGTAAAGTTCGGCTCAAGACCTTCTGAAGTATCTACTATAGGAAATACAATTAACTGATCATTTTCACTAGTAAAATAATCCAATTCAAGCGTAAACTTATTTTTAAAAAGACCAAATTCAAGTCCGTAATTAGTTTTGGTACTTGTCTCCCAAGTTAAAGTTGGTGAGCTTACCTGAAGTACAGAAATACCATTAACATCACCTACAGGACCAAATGTATTGTTCAAAGCCGGATTAGTTGCAAATTGTTGAGCAGAATTATTACCAGTTTTACCATAACTAGCTCTCAACTTAAGATTAGAGATTGTGTTGTTTTCATTTAAAAAGGATTCGTTGGTAACAATCCAAGCAGCAGAAGCAGCTGGAAAGACTTCATCCCTAAAACCTGCTGCAAATTTTCCGTCGGCATCTCTTCTGATAGAGCCAGATAAAACATATTTATTCTTATATGAATACCCCAAACGACCCGCTAATGAAACTAGTTTATTAGGTAAGTATGATGATGCAATATTAACAATTTGATTTGTATCAAGATTACCAACAACCCCGGCACCGAAATCTGTAATAGTATTTGGCTCGTCACTAGTGTACCTAGTGCTACCCGTATTAATTTTAATCTGCAATTGTTCAAATATAAAACTAGCATCAACCCTATGATCTCCAAAGGTTTTATTATAAGATAAAACGTTTGTTAAACTTGTGGTTAAATTTCTATAAGTATTTTTCTGAAGAACTTTATTAATATTAGTACCATCACCATCTAAAAGTTCCTCACCATAAGTATTTTGTTGCGAACTAGAATTTTGATTAAAAAGATTAACACCTAACTGAAGTCTATTTGTTAAACCCGGGGCCAATTGAATTTCACCATAAATAGAACCCACAATGTTAGAATTTAATCGTTCATTATCATTAACATCAGCTAAAAGAACCGGATTTCGTTGACCGATAGTCACTAAATCTTCAACCCTACCGGTACCAGCATAACGGCCATCTTCAAATCTTACGGGTAAGTAAGAAGGCATTTTTAATGCCCAGGCCGGCAAAAACTCTCCACCTACTTGTTCGGGTGCTTTTTGTCTACTATAATTTAGATTTAAAGTTTGACCGATTTTAATCGACTTACCTACCTTATAATCTGTATTGGCACTGAAATTCCACCTTTTAAATTCGGTATCCAATTGAATACCATCTTGACTAAAAATACCGGCACCTACTCTATAATTTACAAATTCAGTCGCTCCAGAAACAGAGAAGTCATGATTGGACATCGGTGCAGATTGAAAGACTTCTGACTGCCAATTAGTATTTGCAGCTACAAAATCAGGATCAGAAAAACGAGGAGGAGTTTCATTAACACCTACTGCCGCATCAGAGCCTACTCTTAAATCTTCATCAATAAGAACTTGAATTAATTGATCCGTATCTATAACATCATAATATCTTGATTTACTAAAAGTTTGATAACCTGTATACGTATTATAAGAAATTTTAGGAGCCCCTTCTTTTCCTTTTTTAGTTGTTATAATGATAACACCGTTAGAACCTCTTGATCCATAAATTGCGGCTGCAGCTGCATCTTTTAACACATCTACCTTTTCGATATCATTTGGGTTTATAGCGCTTATATCACTAATAAATATACCGTCTACCACATAAAGTGGTGACCCATCACCAAATGTATTAAAACCCCTAATCAATACCGTAGCTGCTTCACCAGGAGAGCCACCGTTGCGAACCTGAACACCAGTAGCTCTACCTTCTAAAGCTTGGTTTATGTCAGCAGCCGGTAAAGAATTAATTTTATCGCTGCCAACCGAAGAAACTGCTGTTGTCAGTTCTGATCGTTTTTTTGAACCGTAACCAACTACAACTACCTCATCCAAAGAAGCTACATCTTCTTCTAAGATTATATTGAATTCTATTTTATCATTTGTCTGAATTTCTTGTGCGATAAATCCTAAATATGTAATATTTAAAATACTATTTGGCTCTACATTGTTCAAACTAAAATTTCCATCAAAATCTGTAATCGTACCGTTCGTAGTACCTTTTACAACAACTGATGCCCCTGGTAACGGACCATCTAGCGAAAACACCGTTCCAGTAATAGATTGCGCGAATATGATACTACTACTAAGTATCATAAACATAAACGCAATTATATTTTTTAATTTTAAAATATTCATAGACGTATTGGTTTAAAAGAAAAGTTAGTTTAATTGGTTAATTAAGTGGTACAAACCTGATATTATCTACATTTAGGGTAGCCGGTCCAACACCTGTATATTGATTAATAGCTATCAACATTTGACCTACTTCTGCAGGAATGATTCTTGCTTCTGGGTCACTCGCTAATCTAAAACTGGCAAAGGTTATTGAAAATTCTTGCCAACCTTCCTCATTGACTGTTATATCGGCAGTGTATTGCTCTCCTGCTCTATTTTGTGCTATTACGGTAAATAATGTACCCAATACACCGTTTACATCTGCATCAAAAGCAATTGCCATGTTTAATGGATTAACTTCTTCTATACCTGTTGCAGGAAAAGTTCCACTAAAACATCCTCCAAACCCTGGACTAGGATTACCATCCCAAATAAATTGAATATAATTACCATACTCGTCATCTGAACTTTCGCCCGAACTGGTTTGACTTCCATAACATCCCCATTTATCAGATCCAGCTTCTTCAAACCCTAATCCATCAAAATTTGAAATGAATACGGCACCAGGCTCAAACTGTCTACCAGGAACTCTTAAATCAAAATCAATTGTCTCGTCATCTATTGAAGAACCAGATAAGACTAATTGTTTTGAACCATAAACCACGTCAGAATTCTCTAAATTTGGTAAAATAAAGATGAGACGAAAATTAGTGTTAATAGTATTATTAATGGTCAATTTTATTGGATTGCCCTCTCCTATTAAATTTGCACTAGTGACCTTGTCAAAGTTTTGTCCCAAAAGCACCAACGAATCACCTTGAATTCCAAATCCAGCATTTTTATCGAGACCATTTATAGATTTTACAATTACAGTTTCATCTGTTGAGACTGTGTCATCGTCTTCACAAGACACTAAGCCGATTACGAGAAATAGGAATATAGAGCATACTATAGCCTGACTAAGTAGTTTTTTCATTTTGGTTAGGTTAAAAAAGATTAATACTGTTAAAACAGTTCTTAAATGATTTAGCTATAATTTAAGAATGGTAAGCACTCTTGTTATACATTGATGTAAAGCAAAGCTTTTCAATTCCCTTATAGTTAAGTGTCATTTTAACACTAAAATATAATAATATTCCAATTAAAAAAAATTGCAAAATCAAATCTAATACACAAATATTAACAAAAAAATATAATTCAAATATAAGACACTGTTTATCAATGTTTTATATTTGAATTATCAAAAGTGTTAAAATTACATTTATTTTAATCGTTGTTGAAAAACAAATAATTATGAGATTAAATTAATTCATTTGTTTCGGTGGAAATATTTATTAGATGGAGCAAAAGTAGAAAACAGAATTATTTAATAACTCTTATGTAGTTTTAAAAAGAGTGAGTTATTAAGGAAATAATATTGATATAATTTACATTAAACAAACACATTCTTTTTCATTAGTATACTCAATAACGAAGTTTACTATTGTTAATTCTAAATATCAATTCTAAAAAGTAATAGTCTGCATAAACAATTGGCACATTCATTTCATCCTTTTTAGGCCAGTTACCTGTACTATGATCCAAAATAAATGGAGCATTGGTATCTGCCGACAATATATACTTCTCACTTCTTAATGTATTCAATACTTTTTCAGAATAAGTGAGGTAACTAACCTCATTAGTATAGGAAGACAATTCTACAAGTGCAGATGCAGTAATTGTAGCCGCAGAAACATCTTTGATCACATTAGGAATGTTAGGGTCATTAAAGTCCCAAAAAGGTATACCATTCTCAGGAAGGTTTTTATGGTTTAAAAAGAAGTCTGCAGTTTTTTTAGCTTGTTCTAGATAATTTAAATCTTTTGTATAACGGTAGCACATAGTAAAACCATATATACCCCAAGCCTGTCCCCTAGCCCAAGCTGAACTATCACTAAACCCTTGGTGGGTAATTTTATCTTTTACCAATCCTGAAATAGAATCATACACAACAACATGAACACTACTGTTGTCTTCTCTAAAATGATTTTTCAATGTCATATTTGCATGTTGTACAGCAATCTTATGAAATGTGCTATCGCCCGAAATCTTAGTGGCTTCAAACAAAAGCTCTAAATTCATCATATTATCGATGATTACGGGGAATTCCCATATATCCTTATTGAAATCCCAAGATCTCAGACTGCCTACTTTTTCATTAAATCGGGTGGTCAATGTAGCAGCACTTTCAAGAAGCACCTTTTTATATTCCTCATTACCGGCAACGTCATAACCTTCACCAAAACTACAGTACATTTTAAATCCCATATCATGGGTACCACCGTTGGTTTTCTCTTTCTCCAAAAAACTAGTCCAAGCCATTGCCTCAGACTTAAAAGCTTCTTCTCCTGTTAACTTATATAATTGCCAAAGATTACCGGGGTAGAATCCGCTTGTCCAGTCATTAGGTTTAACTTTAAAAACTTCTTTGGTTTCTTTCGTATAACTTCTTGGAAACCCAATAGAATCTACAGGGTAATCTAAAAGTTTCTGATACCTAATTTTTAAAAGTGAATCAATAGACACTACATTCCTACTTTCTTTTCCATTTATAGTCTCTTTACAAGAAATAAATGTAAAAGAAATTAACAGCATTAAAGTTCCAGTCACAATTCTGCCCATTGAAAATAAGATTAATTAGTACCCAATAGTATATATATTACTATGGTAATAATACATAAGATGATAGCCATAGGCTTTGTGTACTGCCATTCTTTCATTTCCACATAATCATGATTTTCTTCCATTGTTCCTTTATGATTAGGATATAAATATGAAACAATGAACATCACCAATACATTTAGAACAAATTCAATTCCCCAAATATGTACAAAATGAATATCTACCTTGAATACAAAAGTAGTTATGATGTAAAACGTTAAACCAACAAGCAAAGCTACTTTGGCAGCCATGGCAGATACCTTTTTCAGAAAGAAACCTGCTAACATAATTGATGCTATCGGTATAAAGAAAATACCGTTTAATTGCTGTAAAAGTTGATAAAGTCCGTCTGGTGCATTTGCAACCATAGGAGCCACCAATATGGCAAACACCGCAAGAATTGTGGATGTAATTTTTCCAATTCTTACCAATTTTTTATCACTTGCATTCTTACCAAAATGTCGTTTAAAAACATCTATACTAAAAATAGTTGCAGCACTGTTCAATACACTATTAAAAGTACTTAGAACGGCGCCCATAATGATTGCAGCGAAGACACCAACAAAACCAATAGGTAAAACCTTTTTAACGAGCTCAGGATAGATCATATCTTGATTATCATATAGAGAATCCCCAAAATAGTAAAAGGCGATTACACCAGGCAGAATAATGATTATAGGCACTAAAATTTTTAAAACTCCCGTAAAGAGAAGCCCCTTTTGTGCTTCTACCAAATTCTTAGCACCAAGTGCTCGTTGAATTATGGTTTGGTTCATACTCCAGAAATATAACTGATTAATGATAAGTCCCGTAAAAAGCACTTCAAATGGTAATACCGAGTCTTTAGCCCCAATAACATTAAATTTCTCTGGGCTATGGTTGTATACTTTAGATAAACCGTCAAACAAATTGCCGTCCCCTATACCAAACAAGGCTATAATAGGTATTGCCAGACCACCGATCAATAAACCATAACCATTAATCGTATCTGAAATGGCAACAGCTTTAAGACCACCGAATATTGCGTATATAGAGCCAAGAACACCTATACAGACCACAGTAATCCAAAGCCCCTGTTCTTTAGATACGTTTAAAACTTCAGATATATTAAAGATACTTTCAATATTAATTGCACCGGTATAAAGTACAATTGGCAGCAATGTTACAATGAAGGAAACCATTAAAAATAGCGCTACCAAAGTTCTAGTAGTGCTGTCAAACCTTTTTTCTAAATACTCAGGTATCGTGGTCAATCCCATTTTTAAATATTTGGGAACAAAATATATAGCTGCCACCACTAATGCCAATGCAGATGTTACCTCCCAAGCAATTATGATAAACCCGTTTTTATAAGACGAGCCGTTCATACCTATTAAATGTTCAGTAGATATATTTGTCAATAACATTGAACCGGCAATAACCACGCCCGTTAAACTTCTTCCTCCAAGAAAATATCCGTCTTTAGAATCCAGTTTTTCTTTTCTTAGTTTAAACCAAGAATAAAAGGCAACAAAGGCGGTAAACGCAATAAATGTAATAGCGGTATACATAGGTAGATTGGTTGGTTTTGAAAATATTAGGTAAAAAAAATGCTCTAGTAGAATATGCTAGAGCATTGCTAAACTCAAATAATTGGGACAACTAAAAATTTAATTTCTCAGGTAAATACTTTGCCACCAACTCTTTATAATAAGGAAGTAATTCTTTTGCATCTGGTGGAACAGGCGCTTTTGAATATAGATCATATGGGTTAAATTTCTTTACCCATTCAAACATCTCAATATCCTTTGCTGTCATTAAATGTCCGTAATCATTTTCTCTATGTTGTGAGTAGAAAGAATGATAACGAATCATGTACAATGCGGGTTCTGGTAAATAATCTTTCATGATCTGATATAGATACTCATCATGTCCCCAGCTCATTTTTACATTATCCAATCCGCAATTAGGTTCATAGACCCCATATTTTGTATTGTATTTTTCGTTAGTAGCATCGGGGTTTGCACTGAAAAATTCTGGATATACTATTTTATCGGAATAAGCACAACCAACAGGAAAAGTATCACCAACTACCGCCCATTGCGGTTCTCCAAAAAGGCAAAGTATTTTGCCTAGGTCATGTATAAAACCAGTAAGTACAAACCAATCTGGATGCCCATCTGCCCTTATTGCTTCAGACGTTTGCAATAAATGCTGTAACTGATCAAGGTCAATATCTGGATCACTATCGTCTACCAGGGTATTTAGAAAATCTACCGCTTCCCAAATAGACATTTCTTTTTTATTGAACTGCAAGAACTCTTTCTCTTTTTCAACTACAAAATCATAGGTTTGAAATTGATGGTTTATCTTATAAAATTCTTTGACAGTGTCTAATCTTTCTGAGTCTACGTAATTTCTAAACTCTTCTTTTTCTTTTGTGATTTCTTCTGGATCAGGGTATCTCTCTAATAAGTTATCTTCCCAATCGTCGATATCAGCCATGGGATTGTTCTGTTTATTGAAGGCATTTTCCATAAAGTTGTAATTAGTTTTTGAGTAAGTTGAATATGATATTTTAAAAAATATCTATATGCAATCTATAAAAATTAAGCCAAAAAAAGATGGATAATACTGTCATAAATATGGATAACCAAAAATATAACTGGCATTTAAAAGATTCTATTTCAATAATTTACTAGGCGGAAAGCCAAACTGTTTTTTAAAGCATCTACTAAAGTATAACGGATCATTAAAGCCTATTAAATCTGTCACTTCTGATACGTTATATTTTTTAGTCTTTAACAGTTGTGCCGATTTTTTTAATCTAATAGTTCTAATAAATTCGTTTGGTGCCAAATCTGTTAACTCTTTTATCTTACGGTATAATTTTGAGGAACTCATACCTAATTCTTGACAAAGGTAGTTGGTCGTTAAATCTACATCATCAATATTATCTTCAATAATCTGGGTGATTTGCTCCATTAATTCTTTGTCTACAGGAGAATGTGTAAGCAGCCCCACTTCACTTTCTACCTCGTCAGAAAACTTAGCCTTAAGTTCTAATCGTGTTTTAATGGTATTTACGATCACCGATTTTAATAATGAAGGATCAAAAGGCTTCACCAAATAAGAATCTGCTCCAACATCATACCCCTTTACCTTATCTTCGTTTTCTGACAGCGCCGTTAGTAGAATAACAGGAATATGACTTATAAATTCGTCGTTCTTTAATTCATTGCAAAATTCTAAACCATCCATAACCGGCATCATAACATCCGCTACACACAACATGGGCTTGATCTTTCTACAAAGTTGTAATCCTTCTTGACCGTTTTCTGCCTCATAAACCTTGTAGTAAGCAGATAAATAGTCAATGAGATATTTTCTTAGTTCAATGTTATCTTCAATGACTAGAACCTTATCTTTTATCTCGGTATTTGTGGTTTTCCTTTTTACAGGCACATATGTTTCAGGTTCTTCAACCTCTTTATTTGAAATAAATTCAAAAACTTCTTTTTTGGAATAGCCATTTCTAGTTATGGGAATTTCTACGGTAAATGTACTACCTACATTAGGCTTACTTTTAACAACGATTGTTCCTTTATGTAATTCTACAAGAGATTTAACCAAAGAAAGACCAATACCTGACCCTGTATTATTCTCCTTACTATTTGTAGCTTGGTAAAAGCGGGTAAATATTTTTTCCTGACTTTTTACAGGTATACCTATACCGTCATCACTCACTTCAATTACCAACATTTCGCTATTGGTTTCTTTGAGCTTTATAAACAAATCAACGTGCCCGTATTTATTGGTAAATTTTATGGCGTTAGATAAAAGGTTATACAGAATTTTGTCATACTTGTCTCGATCTATCCAACCAAATAAATCTTCTACTTCACTATTAATATTTAATTCTATTTGTTTGTTGTAAGCGAACTCTTTAAAAGACTCGAACGTATTCATTGTAAACATTAAAATATCTGTTTTAGATACTTTTAGTTTTAGTTCCCCAGTTTGCGCTTTTCTAAAATCAAGAACCTGATTTACCAAATTAAGTAACCTACTCGCATTTTGGTGTATGAGATTAAACCTACTCTTTTGGTATTCGCTACTGTTCTCACTACTCTCTTCCAATAATTGTTTAGCAGGACCCAAAATAAGTGTTAACGGTGTTCTCAACTCATGAGAGATATTTGTAAAAAAACGAAGTTTCTCATTATTCAATTTTATATCACGCTCTCTATTTACCTTTTCTGTAACTAGTTCTTGCTTTAAACGCAACCTGTTCTTCATTTCTCTTCTTATCAAATAAATGATTAAAATGAACAATGCCAAAAAGAGTATTAAAGCTTGGTATGTTAACCAAAAAGGAGGTGTTATCGAAATTTGATATGAATTTACATCGCTCCAAAAACCATCACTGTTGCTTGATTTTATTTTAAAAGTATAATCTCCAGGAAACAAGTTCGTATACTGTACCGTTCTAGAATTGCTTGTAGTAGATATCCAGTTTTCGTCAAAACCTTCTAACATATATTCAAACCTATTGAGCTTTTCGTTAACGTACGATGGGGCAGAAAATTGAAGTGAAAAATTTCTATTCTTATAATCTAAGCTTATGTTCTTGGTCTCGTTCAAGTCTTTTTCTAAAGGTATTTGACCATTAATTTCAGTACCCGGATTAATTACCTCGTTCTGAATCTTAAATTCGGTAATCATAGGTTTTTTAGCAATCTTATTTTCACTGATAGCATGCGGTGAAAAATAAATAATACCATTTTTACCTCCTAAATATATATTTGAATTTTGAAAATTATAGAAACCGCTAGAACTAAAGACATCTAATCTATTACCACTTTTAACATCGTAAATATTATAACTTTTTAAGTTAGATTTTAGCCTAGCGACACTATTGCTATTTAGGTTAAACCAAATATCACCATTTGTGTACGTGAGCATATCAGTTATCCACTTATCCCTAAGTTCAACGGGTTCTTCTAACGGTTTAAATTTACCCTCCCTAAAATCAAAAAGACTAATACCTTTTCTGGTCGCAGCCCATAAACGATTTTCATTATCTAACGTGATGTCACTAACATTATCATGCAACAAACCTGGTTCTGGTGAACTAGTAGATGTATAATATTCAAAAGTATTTTTATCCTTCAAAAAATGAACAACACCTGTTTCTGTAGCGAACCAAATATTGGCATCGTTTTGCTTGACAATTTCATTGATTTGGTACCCTTGCAAGATTACATCTGTACCGGTTACCTTTTTTAAGGTTTTGGTATCTAATAACATGGCTCCTT
>NZ_JBDVOT010000035.1:0-4586 GCF_039968975.1 Maribacter sp.
TGGGTACCCACAGGAACATTTGTAAATACATTTGAATCTCCCGGAGAATTGATTGTACTGTTAAGATAATATGTATAGTCCAAGTTTGGATTATCTGGAGTTATGGTTACGATACCAGTACCGTCACAAGAATAATCAACCTCTGGCGTAAGCACAACATTAGGAGGCGTTGGCGCCTGTTCAATGGTTACATCCATTGGATAGGTACAGTTATTTGTATCTTGTATGTACACTGTGTGCGATCCAGGTAAAAGATATCCTATTGCATTTGAGGTATAAGAGCTGCCTCCATCAAAACTATAGGTATATGGAGCGGTACCACCTTGAGCGTTGGTTATTCTAACCTCAGCACCATCTGCCGGGTTACATTCAACTAATTGTGTAACCGCTGCCGATGCAGAAAGTGTAAATGGTTCTGAAATTGTATACACTTGAGCAACTTCACAATTATTTACATCTCTAACACGAATATTATACGTGCCTGCGCCAAGGTTATTAAAAGTATTTTGGGTTTGATAAATTGCACCATTATTAATACTATACGTGTATGGTGCCTCGCCACCAGAAGCAACTATTGTTAAAGTAGATTGATTTTCTCCACTACATAGTATATCTGTATTAGAAATAGATAATGCTAATGGGGCATCTTGGTCTATTGTAATCTCGTATGAGTTTTCACAAAAATCCGTATTTCCACTATTATCCCTTACGTATACATCATAAACACCCGTACCAGTAACCGTTACGGTAGTACTTGGATCAAAGTCTCCTGCATTTGGGGTAACCCCGTCAGCAACTACTGCATATACATAATTACCATCTCCGCCTGCTGCAGAAATATTTATATCGGTATCGGTGCCACAGGCTGTAATATTACTTGCGCTTGCAGTTACCGTTAGTGCCGGATTTACTGTAATACTTTCAGTATCGGTACAATTATTTCCGTCTCGAACATCAATAGTATATGTTCCTGCAGATAATCCGGGGAATACACTAGTATTACTAAATGCACCACCGTTTAAACTATATTCAAAAGTACCGTCACCACCAGAAGAAACACTAGCAGTCAAGGTCAATAATACTGCATCATCAAAACAATCTTGATTTGGTGTAATTACTAAAACTGGTGCAGTTGCAGGATTAAGATCAAAAGTAAATGGTATACTACAGTTGTTTGCATCGGTAATAGTACCGTTATATGTTCCAGCCTGACTAAGACCTGAAAAAGAACCTGTAGCATTAGAACCAAATACCGTAGCATCTGGGTTGCTCAATTCATAAACGTAACTTCCCCATCCACCTGTTGCAAGAACACTTACACTACCAGGAGAAGTACAATTAGGTTGTGTTTCAGTTAAACTAGAAATAGTCAATGCCGAAGCCGGACCTTCTAATTCATGTGTAGCAGAATAAGTACAGTTGGTATCAGTATCTACAATATCTATAGTATAAATACCGGCAACCAAGTTGTTGATATTATCAATGACAGCTTCAGTACCACCAGTTCTAACAACACCAGAAGGTCCTGTAATTGTATATGTAAAATTTTGACCTGCTTGGAAATTTAAATTGAACCTAATAACCCCGTCAGAAGCTCCAAAACAACTAATAGGCTGTGTGGTTTCTCCACTTGCCGATATTGGATTAATAGCATTTATCGTATAATTTTCTTCATAAAAACAACCATCTGCATCGGTAACCCTAACCGTATAAGTGTTAGGAGCCAAACCTTCAAAAACAGCTTCGTTACCTGAGGTACTTGTAGGACCAATGGCAGAAGGTGCAGTAATGGAATACACGTAAGGTGCAGTACCATTTATTGCGTTTACTGTTAAGTTCGATGTTCCGGTAGGACACGTAATTTGAGATTCTACAATAGCTAAATCCGTTGGTGGATTTGGTCTATCGATAACAATTTGACTGGTTACAAAAGTACAGTTATTAGCATCTCTAATAGTAATGGTATAAGAACCGTCTGTAAGGTTTTCAAAACGGTTTGCATTGGTAGTCGTATTTGGAACAAAATTAATTCCGTCTATACTATAGGAATAAGGAGCAGTACCTCCGGCTACATTTTGAGCCTCGATAATACCTTCTTGTAAACAGGTATAATCTTGAACCAAAACAGCATTACCACTAATTGCAGCCGATGGTGCGTCAATACTAAAACTTTCTTCTGAAATACAAGTTGCCGTACCCCTTGTTTGGGTAATTTCAACTCTATAGTCTCCAACTGCAAGGTTTGGAAAACTACCCGTGCTGTTATTTGCTAATGGTTGATCAATGTCATCAAATAATGCGAAATCTAATGTGTACCCATTAGTGTTAGTAACGTTAAACTGAATTCTACCTGTTGTTTCACCGAAACAAAGTACATCTGTAACAGTGGTTGGATCAAAATCTGCAGTTGGGTGATATTCTATAGAGACCATATTTGATTCTACATAACAGCCTGTTCTGTCTAATACCAAGAAAACATAATCTCCAGCTCCAGAAACATTGAACGTAGTCTCTGTTTGGAAATTGGTTGCAGGAATATCCGCAAAATCAGAATAAGAAGTAACTGTAGTTCCTCCCTCATCAACATAGCTCCAAATCACATAAGAGTAATCTGGGTTACCACCTGTGGCATTCATTGAGATAATACCATCTTCACAAGTAATATGTTGTGTTACACTTGCAGTTAGTTCTAAATCATTTTCATCATCAACAGTTACCTCTTCACTGTAAGAACAACCATCATCTGTAGAAATATAAGCAATATAATCACCTGCACTTACGTCATTAAACGTGAAATTATTATCTGCATGACCATTTTGACTATCAATTAAAGTTCCTAAGCCACTATCTGCTCCATCATTTCTTCTAAGTTCAAAAGCATACGGTGGATCAGCATCTGTAATCTGAAGCGTGACGGTACCTAAGTTGAAACACGTCTCTGGTGTTACACTTACATCATATGTTATTGCTCTTTCTCTAATACCTATAACAGGAGTAGAAAATATACAAGCATCTTGTATAGGGTCACCGTTTAAATCAAGTTGAGTAACCTCTACTCTATAAGAACCATTTTCTCCAGAAGCAAAATCAAAACTTGGACCATTGTTTGAACTAAAAGGAACAATAACATTATTAGTATCATTATCTACCAATTGATACCCATATCCATTACCAATATTCGTAATGGTAATATTACCATCAGTATCACAAACAATATCCCTATTATTAAAATCTATATCTAAATTGTTCTGAAAACCTTTGAAATAGAAACTGCTAGTACACCCATTTTGATACACTACAGATAGTCTATATTCACCAGGAGCATTTAACACATAATTACTACCGGTACCCACTTCTGTCCAAGAACAAGTAAGGGCCCTATTGGCACAGTCCTCACCAACAGTGACACCACAACTACCTTCATCCAAAATCTCCCAAGTAACACTTTGTGCATCAACAATATTAACTGCTAATGGTTGCGAGTCATTAATACCGCAAAGGAAAATCTTTGGTAAAAAGGAGTTGTCATCAGAACAAAAAACTATTTCTCCAGGTATGTCATTACTTGGATCAGAATCTCCATTTACTTCATTAAAATATTCTGTAACCGGGTTAGGTAAATTACCTGAACCAAATGGTTCTACGGTAATAATTTCTTTAAATCCTTTACAAGGGTCAGCAACAATTTTATCTACAATATACTGACCAACTAGTGTTACAACTTGGGTACTAGGATCGTTATCTGGATCACCATCATTAATCTCAATATCAGATGCATCAATTTCACCATTACTATTGGTGTCACGATACCATACATACGAATCAAAACCATCACCTGCATTTAGAATAGTACTTGTACCACAAAGTTCTATGGTTCTTTCAAAATTACAATCGGATAAATCATCTAAAAGAAAGTTGGTAGCACCTGGAATAACAAATCCACAAGAGTTAAAATCGGTAACACTAGGGTCATCGGTAACTTGTGCAGAATTATTTTCACCTCGGTATGAACTATAGGCCAAATTTTCAATTAAGTCAGAACATGCGTCAATAAAGTCAAAACAGTTTTCAGCTACCTGTACTCTAAAAATAATTGAATATTCTCCATCTTCATCTTCAACATAAACATCTGGAACATTAAAAACTATTTCTCTACTTGAAGGGTCATAAGTATACGTTATCTCATAACAGGTTCTTGGAGTTCCCGTACATATTTGTGCAGGAAAAGAAAAATCTGTGTCATTAAAAAAGCTACGACCATCTGGTGGAGAAACGTTTACTGGCAATACATCTCTAATGGTATAGTTAACACCATCATCGTTACCTATATTTTCAAAAGTTAATACATAATCGAGAGTTTGTCCTAAATTTACACCTTGTCCTGTTATGTCTACACCACCGGGTGTTTGTACTCTTTTTTCCAAAACAATATTTGGAGCAATAATATCAACATCAAAAGAAGTAAAGAAAATATCATATTTATCTTGAGAAGAGCTGGCTCTTAAAATGGCACTAGTAGATCCATTAGGTATTACGGTATTACTGGCACCACCATTGGGTATTTCAAAAAGATCAACATCCCAACC
>NZ_JBDVOT010000036.1:0-29810 GCF_039968975.1 Maribacter sp.
AACCACTGTCGTCTAGATTAATGGATAAATCAAAACTTAGACCTGCCATATTGTTTGGCGTTACCAATGCTAAGTTGTTTATAGAGACAGGGAAATTCATAAGTTCCATTTCTCCTTCAAATCCAAAATATTCTGCTTGTATTGGTTTAGTGCCGGGCTCTGTCTGTATTTCCAGTCCCTGAAAAGTAATACCCGTGAAACTAAATCCGTTAGGGTCGTCTGGATTTGGTTCTTCTCTGGCTTCTTGGTTTATTTTACCGGCAATGGCTAATGAACCTGTAAGATTAGCATAAGGGTACACATTTCCGTTTTCAACATTTATGGCAACACTAGAATTGTCTGCCAATTGCATTTCTCCCAAAAACATGGGTGTAGTATAACTACTTTGTAAGCCTACCTGCAAACCGTACCCACCTTGTGATATATACCCGTCATAGTCCATAGGGTCTTCAAAAATAGGTACTGCTATGTCACCACCTATAGAACCGCCAACTAATGAATTTTGAGAAAGTTCTATACTAACATCATCTATGGTAAAACCCCATTGCCCGGCAGCACCGTCTCCTGTTTGTAATACATTTTCAGCAAAAAATACACCTGATACCCCTTGGCTGTCTAAAACCAAGTTTTGAGCTCCAAATTCAACTCTACCATTACTGTTATTTACATCTTCAATACCTTGTGGTAGCATTACGCTTACTTCTGAGGCATAAAAACCGCGCCACAATTTTCGGTCCGTGCCAGGGTATATGGCATTGTAATCTGCGGGTAATACTAAATTGGAAGAACTACGAGAATCACTTAGATCTAAAACTACATTCTCTAGGTTAAAGCCCCAGCCTTTTAAACCGACTACTTCAAAGCGGGGTAGGTTTACATCTAGTAACAGATCGTTCCAACCTTCTGCTTGTATACTAAATGAAGTACCTACGTAACAATCATTATCAATTACTTCTTCTTCATTTTCTAATTCATATTGGTTACTGTTGCTATCGCCACAGGTATAATTACCTTGCTCGTCAATAGGTAAAAGCACATTTCTAGAAACACGTAAATCTCCTTCTAAGCTAATACCTTGTAAGTCGGAACAATTAAATTCTATAAATGATTTATCAGAAAATGAGTTTGATTCAAGATCAATACCTCCTTTTAGCGTAAGTAACCAATTATCTCCTTGAATAGGTATAGCTTGGTTGCCCAGTAGCACCAATTTCATATCGCCAGATAACCCACCGTCATGTGATAGTTTTACATTCTCGGCACCAAAAAAGAGCTCGCGTTCTATGCCACGGTCTTCTTCGTTTTCAAATTCTCCTTTTTCAGGTATTATTAAACGTGCCCAAATTTTTACCAAAGCATATTCTGGGGTAAATTTTACTTCAGTAATGGCAAGCTCTACAGAGTTATTAGAAGTTTGATCAGTTTTTTTAAGCCCTACCGGTAGTTCTAGTAATTCATTACCGGTTATAATATCTACAAAATTACCCAATTCAGCCACTGCGTTCAGTGCTCCTTTTGCATTGTTAATCAGTTTATCTACAGCTGGGTTTTGTTCAAAATTTGCTGCTATAAATGCATCGTTAAACTCAGGGACTCTATTGGCAAAAGAAATATTAAAGTTTTGGTTTTCTAGTATGTTTTCATCTAATGATGGAAAAGATCTAAACACCTTTTCTTCTGCTACTATAACTTCTTCTGTATTTGGTGTATTAAAAATGGTTGACCCCGTAACTAAACCACTAGAACGCATTGTAGCTAATTGCTGTAAATGCGCTATTTGCTGTGCATCTGCTTTTTTAAGTTTTGTAGTATCGTTTGCCTTTGTTACTAATGAGTCTTTTGAAACTACGCTTATTGGTGCAGGCAGAGCAGCATGAAGTTGCATGCCAGAGAGTAAGCTAAAGTAGCATGTTAATATTATGATATATATGTAGTTTTTATTCATACTACTTGTGTTTTATACTTTAAATTTCTTTTTCTTCAGGAACTATTACTTCATAATCTAAATCATAAAAGAAAACATCTGTCATGCCGGCTTCTTCTATAGCGTTTCTTAATCGTTCGGATACAATGAACGTGTAACCATCAAATAAGAAATCATATTCCTTTTTTAAACTTAAAGTTGAAGGGATAAATTCATAATTTTTATAGTTGGCTTTTTTTATCTCAAGCAACTCATCATATGATGACGTTTTTAAGATTTTTATATCGTTTTTGTTATTTTTATTTACTTTTTTAAATACTGAGTCTTCAATACTTAAATGTGGAAAGTTCCATTGTTTTATTGGATAAAATAACCAATATTTATATTTGGTCTTTTTTTGATAGTTGTCAACATTTAGTTCTAAGAATTGATCTTCCGTTAAAGTAAAATCATTTAAAATTTTAAACAATGCGTCACTTAGGCAAATTCCTCTTGTAAAAGGTGTAAAAGCAGCTTTATGCCATTTTCGACTTCCACCACCGCTAGACCATAACATGGTATTACGTAATATGGGTTCATTAAAGTCTAACTGTTCATGATCTGGAACATTTGTATCTACATACAATTGAATAGGTTTAGGGTTTTCCCATCTTTCTCTATTTCTTAATAAATGTGTATCTAACTGCAAACGAGCAATTACTTCTTGGCTACAGTACAAGTTCCATTCTCTGCCATAACCACCTACTTGATAATATTTCATTTTAATTATATCTATTTAAAATATCTTGAACTGCGTTAATTTTAAGAGGTATATCATCAGTTGAATTCACTCCAAACAAATCATTTACATTGGTACTATTTTTTACAGATTGATCTAACAATCCTTTTTGTATTCCAGTGGTTAGCGTTTCTAATTGATCATGTAAATTTTCAAGTTGTTGTTGTTGTGTAAGTCCAATTTCGTCAGCCTCATCCAAGATTTTATTCCATCTATCCGAAATCCATGCTTTTAGAGCTTCTTCATAATCAGCATGATTAGTATGAACACCTCGGTTTAGTAGACTGCCGCCTCCTGTACTATAGCGTTCTAACGGTATGGCATTTCTAGCATCTCCAAGTGCATTAAAATTAATTTTATTGGTACCCGTATAAAATTGAAAATAGAGTTGTAATGGCTCTAGTTCTAACATATTTACAGGTAGTATGTGGTGAACGTCAAAGGGGTTAAATATGGTCAAATCAAGCGTTCTATAATACGTTGCCCAATTTGTATTTGCCGCTTTCGTTGGAAAGCCAGCTTCTGCTAAAGCATTTATATAATTTCTTGTATAAATAGCATTTGGGTTTGCATCCATAAAAGTGAACAAATTACTGCGTACGTTACCTCTGTTATTTACTAAAGCTCTTACTAAATTATAATTTTGATCAATTGCATCTAGCACCCTTGCGGTAGTAGTGCTGTAATTGGTGATATCATCAATATGTGTTGCTCCAATATTGGCATTTAAGAAGTCGAAATCAAAACGTTTTTGGGGAAATTTGTTGCCATTGGCTTTATAAATAATATACCATACATCTAAAATATCAGCGTCTAAATCAGCAAATTTATCATAGACTTTATTTGCAGAAGCAGAAAGTGCGCCGTGATTGCCATTTACATTTTCAAAGAAGGAAATAATTGCATTATCATCTTCAAAGGAAATTAATTTATCAAAAACCGCTCCTCGTTGTCCTTGTGGAAGTTCTTCTAAAAGTTTTTCAAAAGCTAAACTGCTTGTCTCAGGCAATAAATTTCGAACATATGTTATACTAGAAGATGCATCTTCTAAGGAGGTAATTACATTACGAGCCCTATTAAGTTTTATTTTTAAATCATCTAAATTGCCAAGGGCAACTTCCATTTCGAATTGAGCCAACCAAACTTTTGCCTCCTTGACTTTATTAGTTACTTTAATTCCCTCTAATTTTCCCTCTGCAGCAATAACTGCATCTAAAAAGCTTTCTGCCTCAGTTTTACTTGGCAGTCCCTTCTCTATGTTTTGAACCTGTCCAAAAATATTTTTCATATTTATTAGACTTGAGCCTACATCAGTAACAGCTACGGTCGCAGTAAGTATATTTAATGCATCTAAAAAAGCTTTCGTTTCTGGGTTCAAATTTTCAACACCTACCGCTTGTTGAGTTAAACTAACTCCAGAACCGATCATGTCAGAAATTATAAATGTTTTCCTAATCAAACTCGGCGCTTTAGCAAGTGCTCCATAACCACTTGCCATACTTACAATGTCTACGGTAGCCTGTATGCCATCTACAACGGTCTGAGTACCGCCAACATCATCGGCATAATAAGCTAAAATTGCAGGGCTTAATGTTGGGTTATTATTGTTGTATTCATTAAGCATACTTAGGCTAGCCCTATTTGTAAAGTAAATTACAGAATATGGGTTTAGCGAAATATTTTCAGTTTCTGAAACTTTTCTAGCTCCTAAATATTGCTCATTATAAATAGTGATATGTGCATCGTTCTCATTAGGCGAAGTCCAAGTGGTTTTTGTGTCGTAAGAATATAAATCTTGCCCAGTGAAAAAGTCCCATGTTAATTTTTGTTCTGCTAATGTGGTGTTCCAAAAAGAACGATAATAAAAATTGATATTTCTGTCGAATAGGTCATCTAATGTAAAAAGGCTTAGTTCATTAGAAAACATGGCAGATTTTGTTATGCATAAATCTGCAATAACATTTATTAGTTCTTTATAGTTGTCTTCATGAAAATATGTGTGATCATTATCTGTCTTATAAACCAGTCTCCTTAGAAGGTTGTAGTCGGCATCAGCTACTTGTGAGACAGCGTTTAATTTATCTAACAAGTCATCTACATCATTTTCTTTTGTAAATTTTATTAATCGTATTAGAGCTATTTCTTGATCGTCATCAAGTATCCAATTATCCAACATGAGGCTTAGCGCAATAATTTTGTTTTCAACGCTTATTTCCTTTAACTCATCATCTGAAAGATTTTTTATACAATTTTCAACTTGTTTAGGTAATGAATTAAGATTTAAGCTATTTAGTGTTTCTAGACAATTGTTAAGATTTCCATGTACTGCATTTAACAATCCTAAATAGATAAAAGTCAAATCGCCGTTATCATTAGCAATAGATTTCAAGGGAATGTGAGCCTTACTTATTTCGATAGATGAACCATGAGTATCTACTTCTTTTAAAGGTAGCAAAGGAAAAATTTCTTTTATGAGATTTGGATACGAATTGTAAAGTATTGCAATTTTTGAAATAATTGGGTAATGAGAATTCCAATCAATACCCTCTCCTAAAATATGACCTACTAGTTCTTCATTTACAATATAGCCTGCGTCATAAGCACTAGTTTCTTGATACAAATAAGTTTTACTTGCAAGAACAGTACCCTCAAATATTCTAGTATATTTTTCATTATCAGCCTCTTGTAATATATTTACTAAACTATTTTCAATAAAAGACAGGTCAGGGACTTGGGTTCTTAACAATAATCTATTTTCTGACCTGGGGGAAAAAGTTATTACTCCATTTGAATAATGTTGTCTGGTTATATCATTGTAGGGTTGATTGGTATTTTGAGATTCGAAACCTTCGTAATTAAAACTAAAGTCAGCTACTGTATACGGTTCGTTTGTCGGATTATTTCCAGATATTTTTGCTTTAAAAATCTCATCTTCTAAGGTGAAACCAATCAATGCTCCTGTTGGGTATTTACTATAGGGCTCTATTTCATCTAAACCTGTAACAAATACAAGATTTTTCACCGTATCAGGAAGCGTAATATAACTTCCATTTAACGTCATGAAAGTATAAGACGTGCCATCAGAGTTTTTAAATTCATTAGGAATGACACTAACTAAAGTACTTTGCCCATCCTCTTCATCTTGGAAAATATAAAACTTTAAATCTGGGTTATGAATTTGCGCCCAATGCGTATGTGGTAGGTTATCACCATTGCTATAATCCATTAACCAATTTGTAGCATTTTCAGAACTGCCGTATTCAGAAAATGGATGTTGTAGCGCAAAAACACCATGCCCAATTTCATGTGCCAAGGTTTTGGAAATAGTCCCTTTTGCCTCTTCTTTATTAGTTAATTCGCCACTGCCTGTATATCTTTCAAAAACAAAACCATATTGGCGTTGCAATGGCATAAAACCGGCAATTTGCTTAGTGTTTAAAAATTCATCGCCCAAGACAATAATATAGTAGGTGTCAGGGTCATTAGCCCCCGCTGCTTTTGCTAGATTTTTTAACGCTTTTTGTTCCGTATTATACGCGGCAGTAAACGGGCTGTCGCCAATATCCATGCCATTGGTACCTAATGCACTAGCTACATCATCTACATTAAGTAAGATTCTTGGTTTGAAATTTATATTGGCTAGACCTTGTTTAAAAATGTTTTGAACCGTAGTTTCTACATCTCCCATAGAAGCCCCTGCGGATACTATGGCAACATCAATATTTCGTTCTTTTAAATGCCAAAGGGTAAAAGCCCCGGCTGTTAACTGTTTGGTTGAGTCTACTTTAGATTCTACTAACGCATAAATAGTCTCATTTTCAAATGTATGTCTACCAGGTAATGATATAGAAACAGAGTTCCCTTCAATAGTACGAGGTATTATTTCGCCTATTTTGTTTTTAAATATCAGGTCTTCAGCATCATATTCACTATTCTGTATGCTAATTGCCCCAACAATTCTTGTGTTATCCTGTAATTTAACGGCATGGTGGGTAAGTGGGTAGTCGGCACCAGTGGCATCTTTAATTACGGTATATTCTTGTGGTATATTACCTAAGGCAGAACCTGTAGGTATCATATCCATACCATAAGTGCCTTTTGTATTAAAGGTTACTTTAATACCAGGTGCGGTCAATGCTTCTATTTGTCCGTTATTGGAAACGCCTGTAACACTTGACGCGGAAACAGAACCGTGATCATCTAATTGCCCACCCTCTGTAATTTCACCATCTTCAGTAACATAAAAGGTATTGCCAGCGCTATCTGTAATAGCCATGTCATCGCCTAAAGGTTCTGTTTTGGTAGCACCTGTGTTTGGGTTGGTTATAATTACAAAGCCATCTTCAACTTTTATGTCGTCTTTAGTAATAGCCCAATTTACCGTGATTTCATCACGATCCGTATCTCCTTCAAAAAATTCACCTACGGAATCAACAATATTTTCAACCGTGTCTATTGCCTCGTCAATATCTAGAATATTGCTGAGGGTAGGGTCATAGAGCGTAGTAACGGTACCTTCTGTTAATTGCTTATCGGTATTGATAAAGATATTTGTAAACTCAACCCCAACGCGAATACTGTTTAAGTAGGGTATGGTTACATAACCTGTACCTGTAAAATAGCCATTGCTACCACTTGCGGTTAAAACATTAATAGGGAAATCTCCTGCAGTAAATTGCTCACCGGCATTTATACTAGTTAATGGTTCTGAATTAGAAATATCAAACTCTGGGTTAATATTACAGTCATAAACACTTTCTTCATTATCGGCAATAAAAGTGGTAAACTCTTTAATGATACTCCATTCACTACCTGTTACCGCGCACTGTTTTAGAATTTGGTATTGGTAGGTAGTGCCCACTTTTAAATCCCATAACGTAGTTTCGTTACTTGTGGTATTATTTGTGAACCACTCCGCATCGGCAACATTTTTCTGTCTGTATCTAACCGTATATTCAGGTATTTCTGTTGAAAAATCATCCCAAAAAATATTAGCATTGGTACTCCCTTTTACTTCATGACCAATTGCAGTAGGTAGGTTGCAACTTTCTGCGTGGCTAAAAGAAAAAATTTCACTGTACCCTTGGTTTTTAAATAGGCCAATTTCTTCAATACCGCTTTGTGCCTTTGCCTGTACGCGCCATGCATAATTTTTACCCGATAACAATAAGGGGTCTGATGGTGAGTACACATAAGTAGTGGCAGTAGTAGTGGTTTGAAATATAGGTGGAGAACTTAAAAATGCCTGTTGTGGATCAACCTGGGTATCCCAAATTTCAACTAAGCTTAATTCATATTGAACATTGGTTACATTTATGCTTCTAGGTGTCCATTGAAAAACAATATTTTGCGGATTTGTTTCTTCAACGTTGGTCTTATTGCGGGGTAATACCAAAAAAGGAGGTTCATTTTGGAATACTACGCTTAGCGCACAACTTTTATTAGATAACCTATTTCCTGTTAGTACATCATAAACTTCAATACAAAATTGGTATGCCCCTTCTGGTATAGGGTTGCCATATTGATTGCCGTTAATACCGGTAATATTTTCGAATCTGAAATATGGTGCTAAGTCTGCATTTGTTAATATTAGGGGTAAGCCACCTTCTAGAAACAGCGGTGAGGCACCTACAACAATATCATTACTTTGAAAAGAAAGGGCGCTACCTTGAAAATAGGTTTTAATACGAATTTCACGATTGGCAATTTCAAAATCGTTTAAAGTTATTTGCACCCGTAAAGGACTATTAATAGTACTGGCGTCTGCATAGTTAGAGACATAAATAGGAGCAGGGGGTATAGCCTGTGGAACAACTTGTACAGGGAAATTTTGTGCTGCTGTGAGTATGGAGTAAAAAGCAAAAAGTAAAAAAAGGTATATGGTTGTTCGTTGGCGGTTGTTCGTTGTTGGTTGTTGGCTGTTGGTTGGCAGATGTTCTGATGTTTTTTCTTTTACAAGAGCAAGTTTCATTCTTTCAGAAGACTTTTTAGTTGGGGTAACTAAAAAACCATTCTTTAAAAAGAAAAATAATGCTATCAATATTTCTACAATCTTATTCATTTAGTATTCGTACTTTTTACTGTCTTCATTAACGAACAACCGTCAACAAACAACCAAAAACGATTAATTCTTATTAATGTACCGTAACTCAAAATTATCTGGATTAATAATATTCAGTGACTTCTTATAATAGAAATCAATAATTTCTTCTTCTAAATAACGCCCTATTTCAACTGGGTTTTCGTTTTTGTCATACATTTTGTATGATTTGGTCGAAGTAAGTTTTTTGAATTCCTTTAAGTTGCCTTTTGCATGAATAATATCTTCTAAAGAATTAAAATCTGCAAAGCGATCTTCCATCCATCTGTGCCCTACTAATTTCAGTTGCCTTTCTTCATGTTCTCCAACAAGTTTCTTATAAATTGTCCATTCGGTTTCAGTTGCATCTGTGATTTCAGGATTTTTATGTAAACGGTTGGCATCAAGTTTCACCTTAGTTTGTACAAAGCTATTTTCTAAGATCATGTCTATTTTCTGCATATCGTCTTTAATACGTTCAATAGCATCGAATAAGGCATTATTATAGACATCTTGAAAATCACCAAACTTATATAGTTCCTTAAGAAAAGTCAGCGCACTTTCTTTATAGTTATTTTCTTTTTTCTGATCTTTTACAGTAGCTAAAAGAATATTTAGGTCGTCTTTTTTAAATTGTGGTATTGCTGCAAATTGAGCGCTTTGGTACACATTGGTCAATTGCTCGTTAACTTCAGTCAGGGTACCGCTGTATATTATATTTCTGTATCTAAAGCTTACTGTTTTTTCTTGTGTTCTTGGTGTTCTTTCATTAGGTACACCTTGTCTTTTTTTCAGGTTTAACTTAAAATTGTCAAAGGCATAGCTATAACCAAAAGTTATTGTTAGATCTCTACCGGTATTTAGTTGAGAATTTCTAAAAAGCATTAAAAAGTTTAAATTCAGATTATGCTTTTCTAACCACAGATAACTGCTGCCAAGACGAAAATTTAATACATCACCTTGCTGCTCACCATTGGCAAATGAGGTGTTGTAAGAACTAGAAAAATTGGTTCTAAGTTGCTTGTCGAAAAAATGCTTGCCAATAGATAAAGTAGGTCCTGCAGTGGTGTTTTTATCTTCTGCTACGGTATTGTAAGATACATTGGCAGCTAACGAAATATTCAATGATTGCTCTGGATAGCCTAAAGTGTAGCCGGCCATACCGTTGTAAAATTTGCTGTCACCGCCATCAATGGTTTCTCCTTCTTGCTGATTGTTAGAGTTTTGATATACTATATTAAGGTTGGTACTATGTTGTTTTGTCTCTGTTTGCTTTATAATATAATTGGCACCTAAATTTGCGTTCTGAGATATTTGGCGATAATTTAAGGTATCCACATTATCGAATTGGCCCACTTGATTTATATAATCAAATTGATCACGAATATTGGTATATGATTGAAAGTTAGAATAAGAGCCATTTAAATTTAATTTTTCTGATGCGGTATAGCTTGCATTTACTGCACTTACAATTCGCTGTTGATCAGATGATTTGGCATTATTTAAATTATCTTGCTGTAAACCTGCATTTACACTTAAATTCAATTTGTTGTTAAATATGGTTTGACTTGCGTTGACCGTAATGTTCTCTAAATCATTGTTAAAGAAATAAGCGCCAAGCGTTTTGTAATCTGGATCTATACGCTCATAGCCGGCACCTATGGTACCATTACCGGCAGGATAGTCAAAAGAAACATTTAAGGCATTAAAATAATTTGTGCTGATATTTTCATCTAACAAAAAAGAAAGTATGCCGTTTTTCTCGCGTGCATCTGTCAATTGAGTGTCCTCTGTTACTCCAGATATGGCATATTCTATCCTTATTTTAGCTTTTTCTAGAAGTCTGAATTCAGACTCAAAAGAGACTACAGCATTATCTTTAGGTGATAGCCCAATTTCAACAGGGAAGGGATTGTTTAACGAGTTATGATCATCAGAGGCCTTGAAAAAAATAAGCCCAAGTTTCATAAAATCAAAATCATAGGCAGTCTTTATTCCGTATCCTTTTCTGTTATACGCTGTAATAGCTTGCGGTACTTCTTCATTATATTCTGTTGCACGTAATAAGCGACCATACATAGCACTTATTTGAAATTTTCCCTCAGGATTAAGGTCAAAACCACCACCTGTAAATTGATGACCTGATAAGGTGTAAGGAGAAAAAGTCATGTTCACATCTCCTATATGAGCTGTTGCCCATTTATAAGATGGATGTAAGCTAAGTCTGTTATACTTAAAGGGGTTTGGAAAATTAAAATCTTGATTTGAATACGTAAATGATAACGGAATATTGTAAACACCAGCTACATTGAAATTTATATTACCATTTAAAAAGTATGTGAGGTTTTGACGATTTGCAGTACCGTCATAGTACACGCCGTTAGCGGAAATACCACCGTTATAACGGAGCCATTTTTCTTTGCCTAGCTGGTCAAAACTGATACTCTGGGAAAAGCCACAGGTGCAACACATAAACAACAGAACTAATATTCGATACAATGATTGGAAATCTTAAACGTTAAATATAAGTTAAGAGCGGAAAGTAATACAATATTTTCGATGAAACGCGGTTTCGCCCTACATATTTTTATGAATAAAAAGGTTAAAATGTAGGGTAATTTCGATTTTTTGAACTGTAATGGTTGAGCTTGTGTTAATTAAGTGTTACGCTTTTGAAAAGTACAATTTAACCCGTCTTCAAAGAAATCAATTCCCAATCTTGGCCCAAAGAACTGTAAGTGCATATTTTTTTTAAAACCTACGGCATAATGGGCACCTAAGGATCTGCTGTTGGTGGCGTCAACTTCTGTGATAATAGCATCGTATTTTGGGTAGGAGGCAATTTTCATAGCATTATAAAGTCCGCGGAAAATTCCCATTTTCCTATGGGTCTTAGCGACACAAATTTGCCCCATGGTAATAAAATTTTGAATGCTGATGTTTTCCATTTCAATAAACATTGGTCTTAAAACAGAAATCTCATCTTTAAAATCTTCGGTCATTGAAAGGGCATAACCAACTACCTTATCACCATCTTTCGCAATGATATGTGGGCAGGCGTTATTCATTCTGGTAAGAATATCTAAGGTATGGTGAACGGTAACAAAACCCTCTTGTTCCATTTCTAAATCAGAAACAGCTGATTTTAAGTTCATCTGTTGTAAAGAGAGAATCTGTATTAATTCGTCATTGGTTGTGGCGGTCGTATACATCAAATTCATTTAGTCAACTTTTAACCAAGCTTTACGGGCTTTTAATACCTTTTTTGAAGGAGCTTTTTCATTTTTCTCAACTAAGTTGATGGTATAATTTGGATCAGAGTTTAAGGATACTTCTGTTTTTCTTTCTAATCCATCTCTTAAAAAGGCTATTGTAAGAACATCATTTGGTTTAAATCCTTCTTTGATAAATGTATTAAATTGAATTCCGTTAGGGAATGATTCGCCATTTATTGAAGTAATGATATCACCTTTATCTAAGCCGGCAACATAAGCTGGACTCCCAATTTTTGTGTTGCTTCTAATTTCGCCGTTTAAATCATCTGTAATAGATACAGCAGCGCCAAAATAAGCCGCTTCTGGGTCTTGAGATAAACTTACGCCTACGGTTTTAAATAGTTCGTTATACTGCGGCATTTCGCTTTTGCGAATAAAACGGTTGAAGAAGTTATTACCGAATGTTTCGCCAGCATACATGTTCAAAGTTTCGTTTAAATTTTCAATGGTGTATGGGTTTTCCGTTTTACCATAGGTAGTCCAAACCAGTTTCATGAAATCATCTAAATTCAATCCTTTTTCACGTAAAGATAGGTCTAGCGCCAGACCAAGAACACTGCCGTAAGAATAATAAGAGATAAATGTATTTTCTCTGTTAACCGGGTCTACAGATGTTGCCGCATCAACAAAAGGAGCTTGATAACTCATTTCTATGGGGTTGAAAAATTTTCTGGCAGGTGAATTCCAAACATAGTTAAAAGTACCTGTTAATCCTTCTACATATTTTTCTGGAGTGATCAATCCTGCTCGGCATAAAATTAGATTGGTGTAATAACTGGTAAAACCTTCTGCAAACCAAAGCTCACCACTCATATTGGCTTCTTTAAAATCAAATGGTTCTAAAGATTTAGGTCTTATACGTTCCACATTCCAGCTATGGAAAAATTCATGGGATACCGTACCAATATTTTTTTCCATACCACCGTTTGCTAAAGTTCTGGTACTGGTTAAGATAGTAGAATTTCTATGCTCCATACCATCTCCAGAGGCATTTGGCATATAACAGGCTAAAAAGGTATAAGTGCCATAATCAAAATTAGGAAGCTCCCCAAAAACATCTTTTTCGGCAAGCACAACTTTTTTTACTTCTTCAAAATAGGTGTCGGCTTCTTCTTCAGTACCTGGGTCTAGTAATGCTAGTGTAATGGTTTGCCCATCTACCTCAAATTCCCTCACCTTATGATTGCTTAACAGCGTTGGGCTATCCATAAAGTAATATAGATTGGGTGCGCTGTAGATAGTACCGTTTACATGTGGTAATTGGGTGGCTATTTTCCAGTTTAAGTCTGCTCTTACTTTAAAATCTACCGTAATATCCCTATTGCTTAAATCTGGAGCGTACATAAATGTTGCAGGTATATTTAAGTGTGCATTGGTTTCATTAATTTGCGAATAGGTACCATCTGCTCTATTTGCAAACAGTATGTACTTAATTTTTACGGTGCCGTCATGTCCATAAACCTTCCATTCATATGGGTTTTTTCTTGAAACCTTTAATGCATTGCCATTAGCATCTGTTGCTGTAAAATTATACACGTTTTTGGCAAATTCATGAAGTGCATATCTGCCAGGTGATGTTCTGCTCATTCTAAGAGATAGCGTATCTGAAGTTACTTCTGGGAATGTAGCCGAAATATTAGCTTCATGATGAACGGCATTTTCAAAAGAGATTGTGTAAGAATTAGTCTGTGCAATTAGTTGAACAGCGTGTAGGGTAAAAAATAATATAAATAGGAGATAGCGCATACAATGATTTTTAGCTAAGATAATGAAGCTATTTTATGTATGAATCTACAAAAGTAAAATTAGAGAAAAGTGGATTATATGATCTGATTTTTTTCAAACCTATCTTCAATACTATCTTTTATTCCTTTTAGTAAAAATTCTGTAATAGGTTTGGTGACAAAGTCGGCTACTAAGGCTTTTTTCTTTAATTTTTCTATATCATGCCTATAGGCCGATGAGGTAAGAACAAATACCATACAATTATCTGTAGAAGCAAAAGATTCTAGCTGGTCCATAAATTCCCAACCGTTCATTACAGGCATATTTAGGTCTAGAAAAATAATGTAGTTTTTCTGGTCTGAATATTCGTTTGTCAAATATTCTATTGCAGGTTTTCCATTAGCAAAACTTATAGTCTCACCTTTTAAATCTGCATGTTTAATTCCTTTTTCTAGTAAAAAAGTGAATATAGGGTCGTCCTCAATAAGTAATATTTGGTAATTCATTTAATATCTTCTATCTCAATTGCGTTGATGGTATTTTCAACTATGTCTTTAATGACATGGTCAATTTCATCTGCTGAAGTGATTATATAATTAAGAACTTGTTCTCTCTCTTCTGATTTTAGTTTCTCTTTGTCATCTCTTAAAAGGTCTATTAAGCCCATTAATCTAGCAACGGGAGCTCTTACAATATGAGACTGAGTCCATGCTATTTTTTTAAGTTGGGCATTTTGCTCTTCTATTGCCTTTAAGTGTTGCACTTTAGTGGTAACATCTTTAGAATTGACAACAATACCTTTAATTGTGGGCTCATCTATTTTATTGGTGATAGCGGTTTCTAACCAAACCCAGTGACCGGCACCGTGCCTAAATCTAAATGGCTTAATGTTTACTTGCGGTATATCCAAAATCTTTATGAATTCATTGTAAACAGAATTGTAATCATCTGGATGAACAAAGTCGAAAGCATTACGCCCAACAAATTCTTCTGGTGTAATTTCTAAGATTTTAGTACAAGTTGGGCTGGCATAAGAGAAAACTGCGTTTTCATCAACTATGCAGATCATATCACTCCCTTCTTGAACTAAAGTTTTATATCGTCGTTCGCTATTTTCTAATTGCTCTTCTGCCTTTTTCTTTTCAGTAATATCTCGTGTAGTAACAACCACTCCGTTTATTGATGGTTCATTGAGTTGATTGGTTATGATATTTTCGAACCATTTCCACTCGCCATTAATGTCTCTAAGTCTAAACGAATCTATTTCAATAGAATCAATGTCTATTATGGAGTTGAATATTTCTCTAACCCTTTGTACGTCATTTATGTGTATATAATCGAAAGCGTTCGTTCCAATATACTTTTCTGGAGCGGCACCTAGTATTTTCATTGTACTAGGGCTTACATACGTAAAATTACCTTCTATATCTATAATGGATATAATGTCATTACTTTCTTGTACTAAGGTTTTAAATCTACGTTCACTATTTTCAAGTTCAAGTTCAGCTTTTTTCTTTTCGGTATTATCTTTTGCAATACAATAATAAACACCCTCTTTTTCATCCCAGTTAGATGACCAGAGCATAGGTACTACATGTCCGTTTTTATGAATATATCTATTTTCAAAATTGAACACTTTCTTGCCAGAGGAAGCATTGGCGGCAGAGTTTTTTGTACTAGGCTTATCATCTTCATGAACTAGCTCAATATAATTAGTGCCAATAATATCTTTAGGATCATATCCCCAAATAGCTTTACTTGCTTGGTTTACACTCAAAAAATAACCTTCTTGATCAATAGTGCAAATAATATCTAAAGAAGTATCCATTATCTTTTGCATTTCTTCTTTGGCACTAATCAGTACTTGTTGAGATAATACTTCTGAGGTGATATCTTTAGAGAAGCAGGTAATACCAGCAGTTTCTCCTTCTTTATTATACATGAGGTCAAAAGAAGTGAGACCGTAGGTTGTCCAAAACTTTTTTGGGTTTTGAATCTTTTGTTTTACCGAGAACCTACCGCTTGTAAGTGCTCTTTGGTAATATGCTTTCCATTTATCTCTTATTTGTTTAGGCGTGGTGTCAGAAAAAACTGGGTCACCTTCTTTAAAAGGATGTCCTTGTATTTTTTCAACTAAATCATGGAAAGCGGTATTCGCAGTAATAAGATTGAAATCTAAATCAATAGACCACATTAGATCACGAGAACTGTTGATCATTGCATCTTGATTATTTTTAATCCTTTGAAGCTCTTTAGTGTAATTTTTCTTTTCGGTAATATCCTGTACGGTACCGTACATTAATTGTGGTTTCTTATCATCGCTCCATTGAAGTACTTTTCCAATTTCTTGAAGCCATTTATAACTGCCATCTTTTTGTTGCATTCTGTATTGAACGCTACAGCCTACAGAAGGGTAGGTAAAACAAGCTAGCATATTTTTTTTTACTTCTGGTAGGTCTTCTTCATGTATGAGGTCAAACCAATTATCAGTATTAAATTCTGATAAAGAAGCTCTGTTAAGCCCGTAAATTTCAAGAGCTTGGTCATTAAGGGTAAGCAAATCTTCATTTAGATTGCGTTCCCATATTCCAATTCCCGTAGCATTGACAATATTGTCTAAAAGTTTTCCTTTTCTTTCTAAGTCTAATTTTTGATCTTCTTCTGTTTTTTTAGACTTTCGAAGTTCAAATAACTGCACCACTTGTTTTGCAAGTGTTTTTAGACTTTCAATTTGTGTTTCGTTAATCTGTCTTGGTTCATAATCCAATACACAAAGCGTTCCCAGTCTTTTTCCATTTTCTGTAGTTAAAGATGCTCCAGCATAAAAACCAACATTGGGGTCATTTTTAACCATGCTATAGTTAGAAAACCTTTTGTCCTTATGCATATCTTCTACAACTAACGTATCAATATCATCTATAATAAGATGTTTGCAAAAAGAGTCCTTTAAGGGTGTTCCGTTTATTTCTACTCCAAAATGGGATTTAAAGAATTGTCTTTTATCATCAACCAATGATATAATACTTGCGGGAGTGTTGCATATAGAGGCTGCGAGAGACGTGATTTCGTCATAGATAACCTCAGGATGAGTATCCATGACATCATATGACATCAATGTTTTTAATCTATTTGTATTTAAAATATTACTCCCTTTCATTTTATCCTTATAAGAAAAGATATACTCTTAATCTAATACTTTAATATCAAAGTAGGAAATTTCTTTAAAAAAAAGATGCAAAAATAAGATATAACTTTGTTATTAAATCATATTAACTAGTTTTTTATCATAGGTTGTGAGAATTTTATGATTATGTAAATGCTTATTATTCAGATTTGTAAAGCGATTTTAGCAATCAATTTAAGTTTTGGTTGAATTACTCTCACTAATAATGGATTACGCTTATAAAATTTTCAGGAAATTATCAATTAGGTTAGATACCTTTCATAGAAAAGTTATTTTTGCGTTATGAGCCCACTACCTAATAAATTACAACGTATTTTAACAATGCGTAAAAAAGAAGATACGTTTCGTACATTAAATTCTATAGAGGGTTTAATTGATTTTCTTTCTAATGATTATTTAGGTTTTGCCACAAATGAAACCTTGTTTTCTAAAACGTTTCAGTTGTTACTTACAGAAAGTGTAGCTTCAAATGGTTCTGGAGGGTCAAGGCTTTTATCTGGCAATCATAAATTGTATAACAAATTAGAGCCTTTCTTGGTTAGATTTTATAAATCAGAAGCAGCCTTGGTCTTTAATTCTGGTTACGACGCCAATATGGGATTATTTAGTGCTTTGCCCCAAAAGGGAGATTTGGTATTTTATGATGAATATGTTCACGCCAGTATAAGAGAAGGTATACGAATGAGTCATGCAAAGGCATATAGTTTTTCACATAATAATTTATCGAGTTTAAAAGAGAAAGCAACATTAAATATAGCTAGAAATGAACATGAAGATTGTGCTGTATATATTGTTACAGAAAGTGTTTTTTCTATGGATGGCGATACGCCAGATTTAAAAGCTTTTGTAAAGTTTGCAAAAGTTAATGGCTATAACTTAATTGTAGATGAAGCGCATGCCGTTGGTGTTTTGGGTAAGAGTGGAGAAGGGTTAATACCACAATTAGGTCTTGAACAAGATGTTTTTGCTAGAACCGTAACTTTTGGTAAAGCCTTTGGTGGTCATGGGGCAGCTGTCCTAGGTTCTAAAGACCTGAATGAATATTTAGTGAATTTTGCCAAACCGTTCATTTATACTACAGCCTTAACGCCACATACACTAGCTACAATTATTACTGCTCATGAGTATATGGGTGAATTAGGTAAAGAACCAAAAAAAATATTAAAAGAGAATATAGATTTTTTTAAAAAGCAGTTGAGCGCACATAAAATGGAACAACACTTTATACCGAGTGATACCCCTATACAGGGTTGCATTGTTTCTGGTTCAAAAAAAGCGAAACTGGTGTCGAAAAAATTAATTGATAAAGGCTTTAATATAAAGGCAATTCTTTCGCCTACCGTACCGGAAGGCCAAGAACGATTAAGAATATGTTTACATAGTTTCAATTCTAAGGAAGAAATAGGGTTGTTAGTTAAATTGTTGGCTGGTTTTATTTAAGAATATGGGAGATAAATTTTATCAGTTGGCATCTTTTGAATATGTTGCTGATGTACAGATTGTAAAAGGTAAATTGGAGTCTGAAGGTATACCGGTATTTCTTAGAGATGAAAATACCTTAAATTCTGATCCTTTAATTAGCAATGCTATAGGCGGAGTTAAATTACAAGTGTATACGAAAGATAGAGAAAGAGCCATTGCTATTTATAATGACATAAGGGCTTATGCAGTTGATGATAAGGGAATAGCTGTAGTTTGCCCAAATTGCAAAACTCAAAAATCTGAACCATATTATAACAGCACAGGATTATTTTATAAACTTTTTCCATTTTTTGAAAAAAGAAAATATAAGTGCCTAAATTGTGGAATGATCACTAATTCAAAGAAATAAGAGCATGCAGAAGATATTTATAACAGGAATTTCGACCGAAGTGGGTAAAACTATAGTTTCGGCAATTTTTACAGAAGCTTTACAAGCAGATTATTGGAAACCTGTACAAGCTGGTGATTTAGATAATACTGATACTGATAAAGTAAAAAGCTTAATATCTAATGATAAATCTAAATTTCATCCAAGTAGTTACGAGCTAAAATCAGCCATGAGTCCGCATGCAGCTGCAGATATAGAAGGAATTCGAATTGATAGGTTTCATATTACTGAACCTGATACAGATAATAATTTAGTCATAGAAGGTTCTGGGGGAATTTTGGTGCCACTGAATGAGGAAGATACCATGTTCGATATCATTATGCCAGATTATAAAGTAGTGGTAGTTTCTAGAAATTATTTAGGTAGTATCAATCATTCTTTATTGACAATAAACTGGTTATTGCACAAAGGATATGAAGTGGCTGTGATTTTTAGCGGTAAAGAAAATAAGTATACCGAAGATATCATTCTTCAAAAGACAGGTGTATCTTTAATTGGCAGGGTCGATGAAGAAAAAGAATTCACTAAAGAGGTCATTAAAAAATATGCAGAAAAGTTTCAAGATATTTTAACAACATTATAATCGTTGTAAAATCTCGGCATTATCTATCGTGGCAATTATCTTATAATGTTTGGCTAAATAGGCGTCTATATATTCATTTTCCTCAACTTCTTTCTTGTCAAAAATTCGTCGTCCCTTACGAACTACAACTGTTTGGGGTCGTAATTCATGCATGATGTATTTAATTTCGTCGACGGAGTTTTTTCTAGGATTGCCATAAAAAGTAAATAGTTCATTTCTACAAATATTACTTGGGTGCGTAGAAGCGGTTGTTGGTGGTAAGGTGTCTAAATTCCAATATCCAATATGGTACTCAAAAAACAAAATATTTTCGGTGTCTAAATTATGTTCTAAAATATACTGAGGCGCAGCGAAGCCTTCCCCGTTAAAGAAGGTGCCTTTTTCAAACTTATTTTTTATAACATTCACATATTCTAGATAACTTTCAGCTGGAATTAATAAAACAATAAAAGCTGCATATGCTGGCAGTTTAGGTTTGTGTAGAAGTATTAAGTTGTGAACAACTATCGCAACGAGAATAAGTAACATGGGGTGTAATTGAATAAGATAATGGCCATTGACCCTTCCTCCTTTTGCGAAAGAGAATAATACTCCAATAATAGAAACTAATAGTAATTGTACGGCTCTATTTTTAAAATCTAACTTCTTACTTCTATAAGCATACATAAGAAAAAGTGCCGTTATTATAAAAATGGGCGCTAGTTTAAAAATAGAATATCTTCTTGCTCCTGTGTATTCCAAAGGAGCTAATACCACAGATTTCCACCAAGTATAGGTTTGATCGGTTAAATAATATGGTGCAATAGTGGCTAAAATTACTGTTATTACGCTTGTGCTAAATAGAATTACATGGAACAGGGTTAGGCTTGTTTTTTTAAATATAGATTCATAAGCCAAGAACATGCCTATGAATAGGATAGGAAAAGCCATGTTCAATTTTACCATAACCGTTGCGCCCATTAAAAGACCAGCCAGGAAAATAGCGGCTAGGGATTTTTTTGATTGTAAAAGGTAAATACTGGGAATAAATAAAGCAATGCATATGTGTTCAGACATTACTCCTTGTAAGCTACCAAATAGGCTTAATAGAAAAATACAGCATACTGCAGTTATAATAGAAGCTTTTTTGGATATGGTGCTTAAGGTTATTTTATAAGTAAAATATGCCGTTGTAGCTACAAGAAGTACACCAGCAAATCTTATGGCGATAAAACTTTTGCCGAATAGAGCTATAATAGCTGCAAAGAAAGCAAAGGTCAACGGTGGTTTTAAGTCCCACAATTGAGTGTAGGGTAAAAAGCCATTTGCCCAAGATTGACCTAATAGTATAAAGGTACTTTCATCACGGTCAATATAATCTCTAAAGAAAAATGGAAAACGAATAAAAAAGGTAAACAATGTTAAAATGAGAAATACAGTAGTATTTTTCATTTCGGAGAAATTTAAAAAGGCATTTTTGTTTCTTTTTAGAGGCATCTATTTATTGCAGTTTATTTCCCGATCTTTGCAAGATAGATAAAATGAAGAATTATAAATTCTATGAAAGTGGAAAATCTATCGAGTCGAGATAAAAAATATTTATGGCATCCATTAACCCAGCATAAATTGGGTAAGCCACAGTTACCAATAACTAGGGCAAAGGGTGCTTTATTGTTTGATGAAGAGGGAAAAGAATATATTGACGGAATTGCATCTTGGTATACCGTTATGTACGGTCATGCAAATGAAGATATAATCTCGGCAATGACCCAGCAAATGCAAGAGTTAGATTTTGTAATGTTCAGTGGCTTAACGCATGAACCGGCAATCAAATTATCCGAAAAATTAATGGAAATTTTACCTGGAAATCAGGCAAAATTATTCTTCAATGACAATGGTTCCACAGCTATTGAGGCAGCTATAAAAATGTCACTTCAGTATTTTCACAATAATGGCGAAAAAAGAGATACGTTGATTGCTTTTGAAGATGGTTTTCATGGCGATACGTTTGGGGCAATGAGTGCGTCTGGTCTGTCGTCGTACAACGGTCCGTTTGAAGATTTTTTGTTAAAGGTGGTACGAATTCCTGTTCCGCAAGAAGATAATATAGATGAAGTAAAAAGTAGGCTTTCCAAAATTTTAGCGGAAAATGATTGTGCGACATTTGTATTTGAGCCTTTAGTTCAAGGTGCTGCAGGTATGAAATTTCATTCTGCAGAAGGATTAGATGCTTTGATAGGTCTTTGTCAAGAACATGAGGTTTTATGTATTGCCGATGAAATAATGACCGGGTTCGGTAAAACAGGAAAGAATTTTGCTTCAGATAACCTAAAGAATAAGCCTGATGTCATTTGCTTGAGCAAGGCATTAACGGCTGGTATGTTTCCTTTAAGTATTACAAGTTGTTCGCAGAAAATATATAATCGCTTTTTAAGTGATGAGGTTCATAAAGGCTTTTTTCACGCACATACGTTTAGTGCACACCCATTAGGTTGTGCAGCGGCATTGGCAGGAATAAAACTATTGAATTCTCAAGAGATTTTAGAGAGAAGAGCTAATATTGAAAAATTACATAACTCATTCGCTGATAAAATTAAAGATTACGATAAAGTTAAAAATGTAAGGGTTATGGGAGTAATTTTAGCCATTGACCTTAATATTGAGACGGAACGCTATGGTAATTTACGTGATGAGTTGTATGGCTTCTTTTTAGAAAGAGGGGTATTGCTAAGACCGTTAGGTAATACGGTTTATGTATTACCGCCATTCGTTATTACAAATCAAGAATTACAAAAGGTTTATGATGTCATTACAGAGGCATTAAATACATTTTAGTCAAGAAATTGAAAGAAAAAATATCTATAACATCCATAGCTTCGATTTCTCCATTAGGGAGCACATTAGAAGAGACTTGGAAAGCATATCAAGATAGCGACCATTACTTTTCCTTAAAAGAAATGAATGGTGAACAAACTTTTATGGCACCTTTATCTGCATCGGCAAAGTTGAAAGTAGATGAACTTAGAGAGTCCGATAGTAAGTATAGAAAATTAGACGATAGTGTGTTGTTCGCTATGGTGGCATCAAGAATGGCAGTAGCACAATCTGGCTGGGAAAATACTTCGGAATTCGGAATCAATATGGGGTCCTCTAGAGGGGCTACAAAATTATTCGAAGCCTATCATTCAGAATTTCTGAAAACAGGTATTTCATCGACCTTAAGTTCACCTACTACCACACTTGGTAATATATCATCGTGGGTTTCCCATGATTTAGGCGCAACCGGACCAGATATATCACATTCCATTACCTGTTCTACAGGTTTACATTCGGTTTTGAATGGTGTGGCGTGGTTAAATAGCGGAATGTCCAGCAAGTTTTTGGTAGGAGCCAGTGAAGCACCTTTGACCAATTTTACCATTGCCCAAATGAAGGCATTGAAAATTTATGCTAAAGCACCGGAGTCAAACCCTGGTTCGGTAGTTGATGTTTTAAAGGAAGCTGAGCGTAGCCAAAGTTACCCGTGCCAGTCATTGAACATGAAAAAGGAATATAATACCATGATATTGGGCGAAGCGGCATCTGTAGCTTGTCTGGAAACAGGAGTGGTGGAAAATGCATTAGCAGTGATTGAAGGAGTGGGATTTGCCACTGAAATATTAAAGCATAATACCTCTATTTCTGCAAATGCAATTTGTTTTCAAAAATCCATGAAAATGGCTTTGGGTAATATGAATTCTGCTGAGGTAGATGCAATAGTTATGCACGCACCAGGCACCATAAAAGGAGATTCATCAGAATACAATGCCATTAAAGAAGTTTTTGGCGATGATATGCCTAAATTGACCACCAATAAGTGGAAGATTGGTCACACATTTGCGACGTCAGGTATGCTGAATTTAGAGTTAGCGGTGTTAATGTTGCGGAACAATAAGATGGTTTCCGTTCCTTTTTTAGAGAAGAAATCCAAAGAAAGAAACCTTAGAAAAATAGTTGTAAACGCTGTAGGTTTTGGTGGTAATGCGGTCAGTATTTTAATAAGTAAAAATGAATAAGCTATTGTAACAGATGATGGAAATGAGTGGTAAGTCATTATTTTAAAAACATCCAATTATTTTTTCAATTTAAATTCCGTTATTTTTGAACTCTGGTAACAACCTAAGATTATATGAGCGAAGCAAGACATAATTGGTCAAAAGAAGAAATCCTAGAAATATACAATAAGCCTTTAATGGAGCTACTTTATGAAGCTGCCACTGTACACAGGAAAAATCATGATCCTAATACGGTGCAGGTTTCAACGCTGCTTTCAATTAAAACAGGCGGTTGTCCAGAAGATTGTGGTTATTGTCCGCAAGCTGCACGTTACCATACGGATATTGAAGGTAATGACCTTATGGCCGTTTCTCAAGTAAAAGCTCAAGCGCTAAGAGCAAAAGCATCAGGTAGTTCTCGAGTGTGCATGGGTGCTGCGTGGAGAAATGTAAAAGATGGCCCTGAGTTTGATCAGGTATTAGAAATGGTACGTACCATTAACAAGCTTGATATGGAGGTGTGTTGTACCTTGGGTATGATTACGGAGAATCAGGCAAAACGTTTGGCAGAAGCTGGTTTATACGCTTACAATCACAATTTAGATACTTCAGAAGATTACTATAAAGATGTTATTTCTACACGTGCCTTTGAGGATCGTTTAGATACTATTGAAAATGTACGTAAAAGTAATGTAACCGTTTGTAGCGGTGGTATTATTGGTATGGGTGAAGCGTTAGAAGATAGAGCAGGTATGCTGGTAGCTTTAACGTCATTGAATCCGCAACCAGAATCAGTGCCAATTAATGCATTAGTTGCCGTAGAAGGTACACCAATGGAAGATATAGAGCCAGTTTCTATATGGGATATGATACGTATGGTAGCTACAACAAGAATTGTAATGCCAGAAACTCAAGTTCGTTTATCTGCAGGTCGTACAGAAATGAGTAGAGAAGGGCAGGCAATGTGTTTCTTTGCGGGAGCAAATTCAATTTTTGCTGGCGACAAGTTATTGACTACTCCGAATCCCGATGTAAATGAAGATATGGCGATGTTTAAGATGTTAGGTCTAAACCCGCAAAAGCCATTTACAAAAGTGTCTCAGCCAAAAACGGTAGAAGCAGAAGATTCTCAACTAGATTCTTTAGGTGAAAAACCAAAATGGTCTAGACCGGGTCATTCTATTGAGCGTAATGAAAATGCGAAGCAGAAAGCTAAAGTTGTTGAATAATACTACATTATTACATTTTTAAGAAATTATTTTCTTAACGTTAATTACCTTTGGCATCCCTATAAAACCATTTGTAATTGAAGTTAGCAGATATCCCCAGGGTAAAACATATTACCAAGGACACTTTTATTAACGACTACTTTAAGCCTCAAAAACCTGTTGTTTTAGAACAGGCAATTGAAGATTGGCCTGCTTTTAATAAGTGGAACCTAGATTATATTAAAGAAGTAGCCGGAGATATAATTGTGCCTTTGTATGATGATAGACCGGTACAGCATAAAGATGGTTTCAATGAGCCACATGCCAAAATGAAGATGGCAGCTTATGTTGATCTATTAAAGAAGGAACCTACTAAGTTTAGAATTTTTCTTTGGAATATTTTAAAGGAAGTACCTGCATTACAGAAAGATTATAAGTTCCCAGACTTTGGATTAAGGCTTTTAAAAGGTGTGCCAATGATGTTTTTTGGAGGACGCGACTCGTACACTTTTATGCATTACGATATTGATCTGGCGAATATCTTTCACTTTCATTTTGATGGGGAAAAGGAGGTAGTGTTATTTCCGCAGTCAGAAACCAAAAAGCTTTATAAAGTTCCACATTCTCTAATTACACATGAGAGTATTGATTTTTCTAATCCTGACTATAATAAGTGGCCGGCATTAAAAAATGCAAACGGATTTAAAACGACTTTATCACACGGTGAAGTATTATATATGCCAGAAGGTTATTGGCATTATATGAAATACAATACGCCTGGTTTTTCAATGAGTTTAAGAGCGTTGGCACGTAATCCTAAAAACTTGGCAAAAGCATCATATAACATTTTTATAATGCGTTATTATGATGTATTAATGCGTAAGCTAAAAGGACAAGATTGGATAGATTATAAAAATAAGGAAGCTATTTCTAGAACAAATAAGAATCAAAAGGTTTTAGTAGAAAATTAGTCAGACTTATTTTATAAGTTCTTGCAGTTTCTCATACACCAAATGACTTTCCCAGCCTCTGTATAGAAGGTAATCTGCTAGTTTTTTTCTGCGCTTTTGAATATTGGTTTCGGTGATCTGTTCTAGTCTTTTATGAGCTAAATCATCTAAGGTAGTCAAGTATGCTTCGGGTTCAATTTCTTTTAGGGCGGTGGTAATATTGTATTTAGAAATATTTCTGAATTTCAGTTCTCTAACAATTCTATTTTTTCCCCATTTTTTAATATTGAATTTGCCACGGGCAAAGCTCTTGGCAAAGCGTTCTTCATTTAAAAATCGATCTTCAATAAGCTGGGCTATAATGGTATCTACTGCTAAAGGAATCATACCCATTTCTTTTAATTTTGAAACCACTTCTTTGTGGCAGCGATCTTGGTAAGCACAATAGCTTTCTATTTTTTTGGTGGCTTCTTGAACAGTGTAGCCTTTTGATTTTTCGTTCAATGGTGATATTTAAATAAAATTTGAAATTAGGTAGATACTCTGGTAAAGATATAACCAAAAGCAAAACTGAGTAAAAATATTAAAATGCCAACTGCTATTCCTATTCCAACTGTTATTAGTAAAAATACAATAACCTTTAATATTGATTGACCCAATGGTAAGTTTGTATAGTTTTCCATAAACATAAGTATAATAAAATATCAATAGAGGGTATATTAATAGAAACAAGCTAGGGTGAATCCAAATAGCCATAAGAAATATTAGAGAAGTAGTTAACATGCTAAAACCTTGAATGTAGCAATTGGCTACAATATGTTCCCCATAATTGTATGGCTTTCTGTATACTAAAAATGCTATTAATGTGTATATTGGAAGTAAGAGGATAATCAATAAGTTAAAGTACTTAAGTGTGAATTTTGTGCTTTCAGCTGATTTGGCCAACTGCTCTGCCTTAAATTCTGGATCTTCAAATGGTCCGCCCAGTGTTTCTGCATACCAATTAATTTGTGATTCATTAAAATCATTCATTACTGAAATGTATTCTTCATCAAAAGAATTAAATACAAACAAGCTAATTGCCATGCCTATAGTTAGGAATGCAAAAGGGTTTAAGAATTTTTTACGTGTACCGTTATAATATTCCCTAAGAAGCGCTCCGGGTCTTTAAATCAAGTATTTAATGGTAACAATGTACTTATTGTCCCATCCAATATAATTTTTAGAGGCATCTTCTAGAATACGTTTAATCGTTATTCTTTCAGAGACTATTTTAGCACCGCATTGGTTACAGAAAAGTGAATTGTACACAAGTGTCGAAGAACAATTTTTACAAGACATTTACTTTGGTTGGTTAGGAATTTGATTGTTAAAATACATAAAAACCTAAAACAAAAAAAAGCGACCCTGTTGAGGATCGCTTGGTATTTATTATTAGTGCAATACAGCACTACTTTAAATTATCACCTATTATAAAAAGTTGTAGCCTAGTACTACAGAAATTACTTTGTAACTTGATGATATTGCAGCGTAGTTGCTTAATAATTCTCGTCTAGGGTTATAGTTTAATTTGATACTTGCATTTTTATGAGCAAAACCTAATCCAAAATTAAATGAAGTCCTTGGTTCAATATCAAAATCACTACTAGATTCGAAATCTATTTTTGAATCTAAAGCTGTATCTATTTGAAATGCTGAATTTATAAATATCCTGGAGTCTGAATTAAGAAAAAAGTAGTGTCTCAATCCTATAGATGTTTCAATAGATTTGTAGTCTACCGATACTTTTTGAAATTCTAATTGTTTTTCACCTTCAAAACTTTGGTACATAGGTTGAATAAATAATGACCATTTGTTTTTATTAAAGGGTAGTATAGCTTCAATTTCAACACCGAATCTTACACTAGAATTATTTTCAAGTTCAAAATTAGTACTAGGTTGAGGAGAATTAAAATCCATTGAGGCAGAATTAAGTCCGGCTCTAATACCTACATTTAGGGCATCTCTCTTTTTATTGTTTGAAATTCTAGAATCAACATAGTTAGGGTCTTTACATTGATTGTATGAAGTGAAAAATGAGAGTAGCTCAGTTTTTTTGTAATCAGTTGCTTTTACCTTATCAAGGGATATATTTTCACATTTAAGATTGTCCCAAAGCTGCTTTTTGTATTCAGTATTCTCTCCAATACGATTGTTTTCATTAAGATATTTTTTATAAACTAATTGTTTGGTTGTATTGCTGTGCAGATTGTAAAAAAATCTTATTAAGTTGCTATCTTCATAATAATATAAATTAGCATCTCCTTCAGTTAGTTGTTCAAGAAATAAAGTTTCTGATTTAAATTCGGCTTCTTTTATCTTGCTCAATCTTTTAAGAATATTTTTAGACCTATCTATTTCTACTTTTTTTCTTGTAAACTTTTTGCCGTTTTCAATTGAGAATTCTGCTATGTTGTAGATGCTGCCCTCCTGAATTTCAGCATTCAAATCTTTTTTAAATTCAAATGTAGTGGGGTTATTTTTCCAGCCGTTGTTCTTAATAAGGCAATTTATTTTTTTTCCAGAATTATCAATAATGTACCCTGGTTCAAATGTGATCTGGGCAAATGTGTTCAAACTTATAAAAAGCAATAAAATAAAGTAGATTTCATTTGGTCTTTGTATTGGTTGTGATTAATAAAGTATGTCTGTTAATTTTCGGCAACAAAAAAAGCGACTCCGTAAGGAAATCGCTTTTTTTATTAATATATTGTTTTGCCGTCTTTATTTTTAAAACGGTATTCAAGATACGTATACGCATCACGCGGTTGAATTTTTATCCACTTTTTATACTCTAAGAACCATTTTGTTCTCATTGATGGAAAACCTTTTGTAATATAGGCTGCTATAAAAGGGTGTATATTTAAAGTTATACTGCTATCCTTTTTAGGGCCTTTGAGAAGTTTTTCAAGGTCCGCTGTAATTTTATCTATTAAAACAATAGGTGCTTCCACCTGTTTCCCTGCATTGTTAGGGTCCTCTTCAGTTGTTTTAATATTCATTTCAGGTCGTACCCTTTGTCGGGTAATCTGAATTAAACCAAATTTACTAGGAGGTAGTATTTTATGCTTGGCACGATCATCTTTCATCTCATCTCTAAGATGTTCAAAAAGCTTTTTTCTATGTTGTGGTTTTACCATATCGATAAAATCTACCACTATAATTCCGCCCATATCACGAAGACGTAGTTGTCTTGCAATTTCAGATGCGGACAAGAGATTTACCTCTAGGGCAGTATCTTCTTGATTCTTAGCTTTGTTTGATCTGTTGCCACTGTTAACGTCTATAACATGAAGTGCTTCAGTATGCTCTATAATTAAATAGGCGCCTTTACTCATAGCTGCAGTACGACCAAAAGACGTTTTAATCTGTCTTTCAATACCAAACTTCTCGAAAATAGGTACGTTAGTGTTATAATGCTTAACGATGCTCTCTTTTTCTGGAGCAATCTCTACCACATAATCCTTAATTTCATTAAATAAGGTGGCATCATCTACATGTATTCCTGTAAAACTATCATTGAAAACATCTCTTAAGATAGAAGATGCTCTATTGAGTTCTACAAATACTTTTGATGGTGTTTGAGCACGATGTAATTTTTTACACATTGCTGTCCATTTGTTCAGCAAGTTTTCTAGATCTTTGTCCAGTTCTGCGACTTTTTGTCCTTCAGCGACTGTTCTAATGATAACACCAAAACCTTTTGGTTTAATGCTTCTAACGAGTCTTTTTAACCTGTCTTTCTCTTCTTTACTACCTATCTTTTGAGATACGGATACACGATCGGAGAAAGGAACCATTACCAAGTAACGCCCAGCTATTGATAGCTCAGAACTAATTCTTGGTCCTTTAGTAGATATAGGTTCTTTTACAATTTGAACCAATAATGATTGGTTCGCTTTAATGACATCGGTAATAACACCATTTTTGTCAATATCGGTTTCGAACGGGAAATTTTCTAAAGTGTAATCCTTTAGTTTTCCTGTGCTCACTTGTTTAATGAACTTAAGCATTGAAGATAACTGCGGTCCAAGGTCATGATAATGCAAGAATGCATCTTTTTCATAACCAACGTTTACAAACGCTGCGTTAAGACCAGTTACCGGTTTTCTGATTTTGGCTAGAAAAATATCGCCAACAGAAAAGTCGTTACTGTTTTCCTCTTTATGTAGTTCAGTGAGT
>NZ_JBDVOT010000037.1:0-6159 GCF_039968975.1 Maribacter sp.
ATAAATTCTATAGAAATAGAAAATATTTAGCTTACATTAATCTTCTGGCGGATGCCCATGAATATCTTCAAATACCCTATCAAAATTTTCACGTAAGTAAGCGTTCAATTTCTTTTGGTAATCATCTTTTAGCCAACTTAAAAAATTATAAGTACTCTTGCTAATACACTTTCCATATACGTGAATACGATTGTCGATATCCTCTTTCAAAAGTTTCGCTAATGCCAACGCATCATATACATCTTCACTATTTTCAATACACATATAAGCATGATGTGCAATGGATCGTTCTAAAACCACTTTTGAAGATTCTCCGGCAAACGTTGCTGTTTCATAAGTTTCTTTAATATCGAAATAAGTATCCTCTGAATTTTTAAATTCAGCTTTTACTTCTTCAGAAAGCTCAAGTTTAAAATCACTTTCAATGTCCTCATCATCCTTAATACGGTCCATGTAGAAGTTTGGAGACTTGAAAATTGCACCCCAATCCAAATCTGCACCCCATGGTCCAAAGCGATAAAGGTTGTTACCTAAATCAATAACCGTAAATTTAGATTTGTTATTTAAAACCCTAGAACCTCTACCAATCATTTGGTAGTAAAGTGTTAACGATTTTGTTGCTCTATTTAAAATAATAGTATCAATGGTAGGTTCATCAAAACCCGTGGTCAAAATACTTACCGATGTCAGTATAGCATCAGGTGTTTCTTTAAACCATTTTAAAATTTCTTTACGCTGCTTTTTAGTGGCAGTATTATCAAGGTGCATAACATTTAAGCCAGCAGCCTGAAAAGTATGGTATACTTGAATAGAAGTTTCAATACCGTTGTTGAAAATCAATGTTTTTTTACCTTTAGAATGTTTAGTGTAAGCTTCTAAGAGCTTACTTAACATTGCAGGGCTCGTGTATAAATCAGCGGAAGATTTTACAGTATAATCACCATTAGAACCTATTTCAAGAGAGGTAAGTCCCATGTCATACTGAAATACTTCTGCCCTTGCCAAGAAATCATTGGCAATAAGATTTTCTATAGTTTCACCAGGTATAAGTTCATCATAGTTCTTGTTCATGGGTAAGTCCTTATTAGAACTTAACGGGGTTGCTGTAACACCAAGAACAAAAGAATTATCGAAGAACTTAAAAAGTTTGGTAAAAGAATTATAGTGCGCTTCATCAATGATGACCAGACCAACATCAGAAATATCTAATTGGTCGTCGTTTAACCTATTGTTTAAGGTTTCTACCATGGCAACGTAACAGCTGTAACGTTCATGGTCATCAAGATTGGCTTTACTGTTTACTACCTTGTTGACAACACCAAAACTAGTAAGCATTGATGATGTTTGATTACAAAGTTCAATACGGTGTGTCATTACCAAAACCTTCTTATTGTGGTTTTTAAGGTATTGACGTACTATTTCGGAAAAAATCACTGTTTTACCACCACCGGTAGGTAATTGGTATAGAAGGTGATAATCATCTCGTTCTGAATCGAACTTGTCAAAAATTTGTTGAATTGCTCCTTGTTGATAGCTGTAAAGTTCCTTATCGGTCTTTCTATCCTGTAATTCAAAAACTGTCTCTTGCATAAAATCTTCTCTGGAAGTATACAAAGGTAACATTCTCCTTAGTACATTACTAATTCATGGGTTAAAAAGGGTATCTTTTGCGACTATATGTAACTTAAATAAATCGTAATCATATAAATTATTGGAACATTTCCATTTTAAAATATATAAACCTGTGGGTATGTTAAGCCAAATGACCTCTGGTGAAGATCGTCAGCTCCGTAAAAAACGATTTTTGAGTGAGCTTCATGATTTACCTGAAGGATTAATGCCTGTGGGTAGACTAGATGAAAAGTCTGAAGGCTTATTGTTATTGACAACAGATGGAAAGTTGAGCGATACTATTAATAGATCAGGAATAGAAAAAGAATATCTAGCACAGCTAGATGGTTTAATTACCACGGAAGCAATTAAAGAAATATCAGAAGGAATAACTATTGGTTTATTCGGTCAAAAGTATACCACCAAACCGTGCGAAGTGACCATATTAAGTGAACCTCCTGCCCTACCCGATGCAGATAAATCATTACGAATTGGAAGACATAGACCTACATCTTGGATTAGTATAATAATCAAGGAAGGTAAATTTCGTCAAATACGTAAAATGACGGCAGCTGTTGGTTTTCCAACGGTTCGTTTAATACGTGTAAGAATTGGCGAGATAGTATTAGGAGAAATGCAACCTAGAGAGGTAGTTGTTACTTCAAATCTTTTGCCATCTTTTTAGGAATTCGTTTTCCTGAAAAACGAGATAAAATGGTAAGGCTTTTTTTCGTGTTGATAAAGTAAACTCCGGTAAGCAATACTATTGATGCAATTACCGACTGCATGGTAATATTTTCATTCAAAAAATACCAACCTAAAGTCATAGCAACTATAGGGTTCACATAAGTAGATGTTGCCACTTTTTCTGGTGAAACTATTCGTAATAAGTAATTAAAAGCGGTAAAAGTTACAATGCTTCCAAAAACAATGAGCAATGACATTGACCATAATACCGGAGTGCTCCAAGTGGTTGGCAAAGACCAAGGCTCCCTTAATAACATGCTTATTAAAACAAGGGATAATCCGCTTGTAAACATTTGGTAGCCCGTATTTACAAAGAAGTTTTTAGGTAATTCTGCTTTACTCACAAACAAACTGCCGTAAGACCAGCTTAGCATACATAGAAAAATTAGTACCATACCTAAAACGGCACCCTCTTGAGCTATGATTTCTTTTTGACTGACCAATAAAAATATACCGGTAATTCCAAAGACAACACCTATGATTGACATAGGCTGAATTTTTTTGCCGTGAAGAACGCGCATCATTATTAGTACTACCAGTGGTTGTGCAGAAACTTCTAATGCAGCAAATCCACTATCTACATATTGTAATGCCCATACCACTATTCCGTTACCTATTGTAAGAAATAGAAAGCCGGCTTTAAAAGTGTTCTTGAATTCTTGTTTTGAAATTTTTAATGGTAAACCTAATATTCTAGAAATAATGAATATTAAAGTACCAGCGGTAAAAAAACGAATACCTGCCAACATAAAGGCAGGTAATTCGGTTACTGCAATTTTATTCCATAAATAGGTAGAACCCCATATGAAGTAAATGGCAAAAAATGACATTACTACCAGAACGGTGTTACGTTGCATTTTCGCCATAGAAAATTATTAAGGACTAGATTTTCTTTACACGAACGGCGTTCATACCCTTCATGCCTTTTTCTAGCTCGTAAGAAACTTTGTCGTTTTCCATAATCTCATCGATAAGACCACTAACATGAACAAAATATTTTTCATTGTTCTCAGCGTCGATTATGAAACCAAATCCTTTTGTAGTATCAAAGAAAGAAACTTTACCGTTTCTTACCGGATCAAATTCTTCAACATCACCTTCTTCTTTCTTTGGAATACCTAAAACGATATCTTCCGCTTCAATTTCTACTTTCATTGCTGGATCTGGCGGAGTGTCCACCAAGTTTCCATTGAAATCTACATAAGCAAGTGGAATACCAGAAGTACCATTTTCTTTTGCAGCTGCTTTACGAGCAAGCATTTTTTTCTTCTTTTCTTCACGCTTCTTTAAGCGTTTTTTCTCTTTTTCAGTTTTATTAAATGTTTGTTGCGATTTTGCCATTCGTAATTTTAATGATAATAATAGATTTTGCAATAAAGGAATTGAAATACGTGGTGACGTGTATAACGAACGGTAAGTTTTTGAGTAAACTATAATTCCGTTTGTTGTAAGGTCATTGCAAGAATCATCTGCATCCCTTTAAAGTTCTACAAAGATATGATTTGTATTTCAATTATTTAGCATTAGAGGGGCTCAAACTACTAAAGTTTTGTACTGCTTCTTTTTAAAATGAATTTAGTAACACTTTATATAGTAATATTTGGATGGTTTTCACCTCTTCTCCTACCCTAATAAATATAGAATCTGCAATTAATCATTAAGAGTTGTTAAAATCAAATTTTTAATAAAATATATAAAATACTGAAAAACAATATAATACGTTAAATTCGATAATTTAATTTGTTAAAAATAATACCTTTTTATGCATAGTACTGTAACAAAATAAAACATTCGTCGTCTAGTAAGTATAACAAAATTATTAATCATCAATTAAAAATTAAATATCATGAGAACTTTTATCAGAAACATACCGACAGAAACAAGAAGAAACACTTTCTTTTCAAGTTTAAAAAATAGTAAGAGAGTGCAATGGGCAGCATCAAGAAATCATACCCATTAATATTAAATTCAATAATCATTCATCAATCACACGGCTAATCACCGATTAAAAATCGAATATCATGACAACATTTATTAGAAATACACCAATAGAATCTAGAAGAAATACCTTTTTTACAAACTTTATTAATAGTAAACGAGTACAATGGGTAACATCTAGACATCACACACATTAAGAATTCATCATTCAAAAAAAATCATTAATCAATTCGGCTAATCACCGGTTAAAAAACGAACATCATGAGAACTTTTATCAGAAACACACCAACAGAATCTAGAAGAAATACATTTTTCTCAAGTTTTAAGGATAGTAAACGAGTACAATGGGCATCATCTAGACATCACACACATTAAGAATCCATTAATCAAAAAAAATCATTAATCAATTCGGCTAATCACCGGTTAAAAACGAACATCATGAGAACTTTTATCAGAAATACACCAACAGAATCTAGAAGAAATACATTTTTCTCAAGTTTTAAGGATAGTAAACGAGTACAATGGGCATCGTCTAGACATCACACACATTAAAATTTATCAATCAAAAAAAATCATTAATCAATTCGGCTAATCACCGGTTAAAAAACGAACATCATGAGAACTTTTATCAGAAATACACCGACAGAAACTAGAAGAAATATATTCTTTTCAAGTTTTAAGAACAGCAAACGAGTACAGTGGGTTGCAAGTAGAAATCATACACATTAATCATTTTTCGAATTTAAAATTGGGCGCCTTTCTTAGTAATTAAAAGTTGTAAAAAATTGAAACAACATAGAAAAAGGGTATAGAAGCGTTTGCAATTGCTTCTCTGAATTAGCAAAAAAAAGGATAAGATTAAACGATCTTATCCTTTCCAATTTATATTAAAATTTAAATTTAATCTTCTAAAGTAATTTCCTCTTCAACACCATTAGGATATGTAAGTAAAGCTACATTATCACAAGTTGTATCTCCAAAATCTACGTTTACGGAAAGTCCGTTCTTAGAGACATCCATATCACCACTTGAAACATAGGAACATGTTACTTCACTGGTCAATGGATTATTTACCGTGACATTATAGGTATTACCCTAAAAAACTACTGACCAGCTACCTTCTATACTGTAGGTTGCAGTTTCATTAAAGGCTATAGTTGTAGACTTGGTGCCGCTATCAGAAATGATAGAACCATCTTCAATTTCTACTGTCATCTTCGCTACAGCTGTATGCCATTAATAATACTCCTGAAAGGAATAATCCTTTTATAAAATTGGATGTTAGATTTTTTATGTAGAATTGATTGTAGGGTTGTGACATTAAAACGTTGAAATCTATACGCTAGCATTGATAATTAACATATTAATAGGCACTGTAGTTACTTGTCTTATAATAACTGTATTTAAGAATAGTTATAATCGTATACGATATATTATATTTGATACATGCTGCTCAAAAAAAACCTAAGAGATCAAGTACGGGATTATCTGTTGTCAGAGATGGTCACAGGTAACCTAAAAACCGGAAAAACGATTAATTTGGCAGCTCTTGCCCGACATTTGAAAGTAAGTGTTACTCCTATTAGAGAGGCGCTAACCCAATTGCAACAATCTCATATTATCAAAGCCGTTCCCAATAGAGGTTTTATAATAGCGGAATTAGATGTTGAAGAAGCAGAAGATTTATATGAACTAGTAGCAAATTTGGAGGTTATGGCTATTGAAAACTCTGAGTTTACTGAAGCGCATATTGTTGAACTTAAGAAACAGCAAGAGGTATTTGAAAATGCCACTGATGCTATTTCTAGAATACAGGCAGATTTAGAGTTTCATAGATTATTGACCAAAAACTATAAAAATAAT
>NZ_JBDVOT010000038.1:0-31407 GCF_039968975.1 Maribacter sp.
CTGTAGATGATGAATCTACCACTTATACTTGGACTTCTGACAATGGTTTTACAAGTACTTCACCCTTGGTTGTATTAAATATTACTGGTAATTATACCGTAACTGTTAAAACAGAAAATGGATGTACAGCACAGGGCAGCATACGTGTTGATGTTTCTAATGATGAAATAGATGCAGAGTTTGCTATGTCTAGCCAAGTATTTGTTGGTGAAACTGCAGTAGCCGTAGATTTAAGTTACCCTTTACCAGATAGTATTGAATGGATTGTTCCCCTAGGTGCCGATGTCGTGACTCAAAACCAAGATGAAGTTGAGTTTGCATTTGCAGAAGCAGGTGAATATGAAATAACCTTAATAACTACTAAAGGAAATTGTATCGCGGAACAAACGAAAAAGATAATAGTAATACCTACCGATAATTTAATACAAGAAACTAGCTCTAACGATGGACAAAAAGTAGTTGAAGAGTTTATTTGCTATCCCAACCCAACAACGGGTATATTTTCAGTAGACGTAAACTTAACCAAAGAAGGAGATGTTAGTATCAAAATATTTAACATGGTAACTAACACACTTATTGCTTCTGAAAGAGAAAGAGGAAAAACAAATTATACTATTCCTTTTGATATTTCTGGTATGCCAACTGGTGTATATGCAGTAGTACTGGAAACACCTTACGGTACATCATTACAAAAAGTAATTGTTAGATAAATTGGTCCATATAAAAAACACTAACACCAGCAGCATTCTTTTAGCTAAAAAGCAAAAACTTAAGTGTGAAATAAAGATTCAACTTAAACCTATGAAGCTCTGTAAATCAAATTAAAAAAAGATAACACCAATCATCTTTATTAAATTTATTATTGTTTTTCAATAATTTTTATATTTTTGTTATCGTTAAACAATAATTTTTTTATAAAAAACTATACCACAGCATTTAAGCTCTTTGTTAACTTATTAATATTTACAGTGATTATGTCAATTTTAGATAAGGGCGCGTCATTATTAAAATATTTAATCTCTTCATCAGATATAATATCATCTAATTCTAACCAAATTCTTGTCATCTTCAATCTGATATTATTAAGTTATGTATTATGGCTTCTAATAAAATTCAGAAAAACCATCTATACCTTACATACAGATTCTGTTTTTTCTGCAAAAAACGGCTTCAGCTTTACAGCTATTGGTAGAGGATTATTATTTTATTCAGCCGGTATATTTATTATTAGAGTATTTGAAAATATTTTAAACAAACCTGCTGTTAAAGGAGAATCTGTAGCTTATAACTTCGGAAGAGATTTTGGTGCTGCCCTAAGTGATAGAATACCACTTTTAGTAATTGCATTTTTTCTCTTGATTGTTGCCCAATTAATTAAAGAGGGCTATGATTTAAAACAAGAAAACGACCTAACCATATAATTATGAGCATAGTCGTTAACTTAAATACTGTACTAGCAGACCGTAACCTTAAGAGTAAAGAACTCGCAGAAATGATCGGCATTACAGAAGCTAACCTTTCTATTCTAAAATCAGGCAAAGCCAAAGCAATTCGTTTTTCTACGTTAGAAGCTATTTGTAAAGCATTAGACTGCCAACCTGCAGATATTCTTGCTTACAAAAAGGAATAAAAAAAGGCTACACTCAAAAGTGTAGCCTTTTTAATTTATACTAAATGTACTAGTTAATCTGCCAGTACAATTACTCTATTATTCTTAAGCTCAATAGTACCGCTAGAAATTTGTAACACTGTATTTCCGTTGGCATCTTTAGTGAACTTAGAGGCATATTCTTCATCTAAAGTAATATTACCTGCAACCTTTACCTTACCTTCTTGTAATAATGATACAATTGGGGCGTGATCTTTCATCATTTGAAACTCACCATTTATACCTGGTACCGTAACCGAAGTTACTTCGCCTGCAAATAATGTTGCCTCTGGTGATACAATTTCTAAATACATATTTTTTCAGTATTCAGTAATCAGTGCTCAGTAATAGAATGCAAAACTGCAAACTGTTACCGCCAACTGTTTACTAGATTTAAGCTTCAGTCAACATTTTTTCACCAGCTTCTATAGCCTCTTCGATAGTACCTTTAAGGTTAAAAGCAGATTCTGGCAAGTGATCTAATTCACCATCCATAATCATATTAAATCCTTTAATAGTCTCTTTAATATCTACTAAAACACCTGGTATACCTGTAAACTGCTCTGCAACGTGGAAAGGCTGAGATAAGAAACGTTGTACACGTCTTGCTCTACCTACCGCAGACTTATCTTCTTCAGATAATTCTTCCATACCTAAAATGGCAATAATATCTTGAAGTTCTTTATAACGTTGTAATAACTCTTTTACTCTTTGTGCACAAGCGTAATGCTCATCACCTAAAATATCAGCAGTTAAAATTCTTGATGTAGAATCTAATGGATCTACCGCTGGGTAAATACCTAACTCAGCAATTTTACGAGATAATACGGTTGTTGCATCTAAGTGAGCAAACGTTGTTGCCGGTGCTGGATCCGTTAAATCATCTGCAGGTACGTAAACCGCTTGTACAGATGTAATAGAACCTCTTTTTGTTGATGTAATACGTTCTTGCATAGCTCCCATCTCTGTTGCCAAAGTTGGTTGGTAACCTACCGCTGAAGGCATACGACCTAATAATGCCGACACCTCTGAACCTGCTTGTGTAAAACGGAAAATATTATCTACGAAGAAAAGTACATCTTTACCTTGGCCTTCACCTGCTCCATCACGGAAATACTCAGCAATTGTTAAACCTGAAAGGGCAACTCTAGCACGTGCTCCTGGTGGCTCGTTCATTTGACCAAAAACGAATGTCGCTTTTGAACCTTTCATTGCTTCTTTATCAACTTTGGTCAAATCCCATCCGCCATCTTCCATAGAATGCATGAAATCATCACCGTATTTAATAATACCCGACTCTAACATCTCACGAAGTAAATCATTTCCTTCACGAGTTCTTTCACCTACACCTGCAAATACAGAAAGACCACCATGACCTTTTGCAATGTTGTTGATCAATTCTTGAATCAATACCGTTTTACCTACACCGGCACCACCAAATAATCCAATTTTACCACCTTTTGCATAAGGCTCGATCAAATCGATTACTTTAATACCTGTAAATAATACTTCGGTAGAAGTTGAAAGATCTTCAAATTTTGGCGCTTCTCTGTGTATTGGAAGACCATCTTTACCTGCTTTAGGCAAATCACCTAAACCATCAATAGCATCACCGATAACATTGAACAAACGACCATATACATCATCACCTACCGGCATTTGAATCGCACTACCTGTAGCAACTACATCAACCCCTCTACTTAGACCATCGGTAGAATCCATTGAAATAGTTCTTACCGTATTCTCGCCAACATGAGATTGTACTTCCAAGACCAATTTTGATTTATCCTTATTTTCAATTTCTAAGGAATCATAGATTTTAGGAAGATCTGCACCTGACTGAAATTCTACATCAACTACGGGTCCAATGATTTGCGAAACTTTACCTGTAACTTTTGACATTACTTATATGTTTATTTATTGCGTTTTATAAAACCTGAAAAATACTCTCATTTTCAGGCTGCAAAGATACTCTTTTCAATTTTAAAGAAAAATTGTTTTTTTTCTTTTTTAAAAAAGAAAAAAGGCACTTAAAAAGTGCCTTGTAAATCTTAATATTTTAAACCCATTTATTGAAGTGTTGCCGGGTAGTTGGTAGGATAATCACCTACATTTAACAAACTACCTGATTCTTTAAAATTTGAACCATAAGTAGCATCAATTGCTATCATAAATTCATTTGCCAATAATGCATAACCTCTAGCAGTAGGGTGAATACCATCTAAAGAGAAGGCTCCACCGGTCACTAAATTTGATTGCAAAGTGAAATCGCCACTTGTAATACCACCATTGGCCAATTGATTCAATAACGTATTTGCATCTACCAATGCCAAACCTGCTTGGCTAGCTGTAGCCGCAATAATTTGATTGAAAGCTTCAGTAGCAACGGCAATTTCTTGTTGCTCTTCAGGTATTAAAACCCACTTATCTTCTAACGGAAGCGTTATACCTTCAACCGAAAACTGACCAGCTAATGCCTGTGGCAATCCTGCAGCCATCAATGCACCTACTGATTCTACATTTACCGTTCCTATAACCGTTGAACTAGGTAAAACGAACAAGTCATCTGCCGTTGCTTCTCTAGATTGACCATAAACACTTCCTAATAATCCAGCTACTAAAGGTGCAGCTTCCACCGGTAAACCAAATGATTGTACAAAAGCTGGAAATGTTGGACTACCACCTAATACCGCAGCAATCTGAGCAGATAAATCAGTTAACTCTTCATCCTTAATAATTACCTCACTTGCTTGCGTTTCTGAAAACTCAATGGAACGCTCAGGCACCCCTAAAAATGCATAAACTTGATTTAATTGACCAAAAATTCCATTTAATGTAGCAATCTGAGCTCCAAAGGATTCATCGGTTGGATCTAGAGGATTATGTGGCACGGTAGTAAAATGAGGCACATCTGTTACATTAGGAATGTTTGCAACTACACCTTGTGCTCCACCAGCTGTTAGCGTTGCTATCAAAGCACCGTAACTACCATCAAAACCTTGACCTGGCGCACCAGAAACAGGCGTAATAGGATCAGTACCGTCACCACCTGTAGTAGCATAACCCAATACATCATTATTACCTATCCATAGAGAGAAAAAACTAGGTGCTTGGCTTACTGCCATTTCTAACACACTTATATCTGGTGTTGTACCAGTCATTCTTACGAAGTAAGGATTTGCTAGACCTAGTTGTACATTACCTATATTTCCATATCCAGGTGCCAGTAAATGAAAACTTTTGGCACCTGGTACACCTAAATTATTAAAAGGACCTGTTGGGTTGTTCAATGCAATATCCGTAGTTACAGTAACGTCACCAATTACAGACTCCAAAGGAACCGGACCCGCACCTCCAAAAACCAACCTTGGGCTTTGAATTTCAGTACCTGCAAGCGCCAAACCACCAATATTATCATTAGTTAATGGCTGAGTAAATGTACCGCCGCCTGCAAGACTAAATTTTTGAGAAAGCAAATTTGGTAATGATAAGGTTTGACCCGCTTGGAACAATGCTCCATCAGTAAAACCTGCCGTTAACGAATTTCCTAAAGAAACATAATTAGAGAAATCTGCCGAACCAGCTGTTAATGCCGGCAACTCTTCTGCCATTACTTCTGGCTCAAGATCAACATCTTCAGGATCATTACAAGACGTAAAAGCCAATATACCTAAAGAAATATATAAATATTTTAAGTTTTTCATTTCAACTTTTGATTTTAATTAGTTGTTAATTGTCCAAGATAAGTAGTACATAGAACCTATGAAGCCAGTACCGAAAGCCGTGTAATATTCTTTATTAGTAAGGTTTGTACCTCCTAATTTGAAAGAAGATTTAATACTTGGAACATCATAATTAATTTGAGCATCTACAACATGGAATTCTGGAATTACACCATTGCCAAAAGTAGCTTCCCAATAATAATCATCACTAAATCTATAGGATACATTAAATCCAAAATTTTCAAACAATTCTTTGTTACCAAAAGATGCTTTGAACTTGTGTTCAGGTGTGTTGAAATTCAACATAACATCCGGATTAGCCTCACGGTCAAAATCTAACTTCGTAAAAGTATAACTACCCCCTAAATCAAAATTACCCAAGACTTTAACATCAAGACCTAAAGATGCCCCATAAGAATTAACATTAGCATCGGTATTAGTATAAGTACTATATGCTTGAAAATCACCATTTGCTATCGCCGCAATCGAAAGACCGCCATCACCAACTTCTCCGTAGTATGGAGCTACAACTACTTCTTGAGAAATAAAATCTTCATAACTATTATAATAGGTACTAAAATCAATAACTACTTTATCAACCTTACCCCTATACCCAATTTCAAAAGATGTTACTTTTTCTGGTTTAACCAAATCTGGATTAGCAATTTCAAGAACAGAAGGATCACCTGTTTCAGCTAAAGCCGTAGCTGAAGCCGCAGAATAAGAATTGTTATACGCTGCTGTACCTGTCTGAGTAACCGTTGAAGATTGACCTAATAACTGACCCGAAGCACTTACATCAAAATCTCTTGAATACTGCTCTAAATTATCAGGTGCAGACCCTACCAAAATTGCTCTACCAGCATCTAATCCAATAAAAAGATCTTGAGTAGTCGGGTTTCTGAATCCAGTTTGAGCAGATGCCCTAATATTATGATTTCTATTCAAGGTATAACCTGCAGATAATCTTGGAGAATAAAAACCATCAAAAAATTCTGATTTATCATAGCGTAAGGACCCGGTTAATTTTAAACTTTTTTCTCCCGACATTGGCAGTGTCTTTTGAATCTGCGAGTAAATTCCGAATTCAGAATAATCAATTGGACCGTCTTCCTCCGAATCAGTATATATTGTACCTAAAGAATTTAAGCTATACTCTCTAAAAGAACCACCAACTTGTATTTCTGCCCAATCAATCAAATGACTAAAGTTATAGTTACCATCGGCATGATAGTATTTAGACTGGTCATAAAACTGTGACCCTACACTTAAATCCGGATCTTTAATAACCTCATTAAAAGCAGCTTCAAATTCCGGTGTACCCGGCAAGAGCCTACCAGATTCAGCTTGAGCCCTAGCAGCTGCATGCGCCTGTTGATCAGTAGCACCTCCTAATGTTGCTTGCACATACGCCCCTGTATATTCACCAAACCAAGTATTGTCATCTTTCCAAGACCTGTTGATATTAATACCAGTAAACACCATATCATAAGAATCACCTGCCTTATCAGCAACCACATAACCTCTTACAAAAAAATTGTCATTTTTGATTTCTAATTTGTGTTGTTCTTGAAAAAAACCAGCAATATTGTACCTATTAGTACCTTGATAAATTGTGTTACCCGTACCGACTTTACCTACGTAAGAAATTTCCAAGCTATTATCCTCTATTGGTCTATAATACAATCCCCAATCAGCTTTTATACTTTCCGCATTATAATTAGTAAGATCACTTTCATTATATCCAGTTCTACTAACGATTTCTGAAGGAACTAAAGCATTAGCGCCAGAAGGCAAAACACCCAAGCCCTCCAGGGCTAGTGCAACTTCTTTAATATTTGTAGAAACCTCATCACCGTAAACATTAATACCATCATAATTTAAATTATCACGTGTACCTCCTGGTGTATTTCTATCATCTACATTTGTTGCAGCCCAATCAGTACCTTTTAGGTAGCCAAAATTGACTTTAGCCGCAAACTTATCACTGAATTTATGTGCAGCTCTAATACCAAAATCAGTATAAGAATTATCACCAGCAGCCTTTTGAGAAGTAATACCTTGCTTTATTGAAACACTAATACCCTCATAATCAAACGGACTTTTACTACGCATGAACAAAATTCCATTGAATGCATTTGCCCCATAAAGTGCAGATGATGCACCTGGCAACAATTCTACACTCAATACATCTGGCTCCACTAGTCCAACTAAATTCCCGATAGGAAAGTTTAGTGCCGGTGTAGAATTGTCCATACCATCTACAAGCTGCATAAAACGTGTATTGGCGAAAGAAGCAAACCCTCTTGTATTAACAGACTTAAAAGTTAAACTGTTCGTATTTACATCAACCCCTTTCAAATTTTCCAATCCGCCATAAAAATCTGCAGCAGTTGAATTCTTAATTTCAGAGACACCAATTCTTTCAACGGTAACCGGTGATTCGAAAATACGTTCTGGTGTTCTAGAAGCCGAAATAACAACTTCATCTAAAAAGGTTTGTGATTCATTTAAGGTTATCGTTATTTTCTGGTTTGCACTCGTAATACTTTCAGTAGTACTCGTATACCCAATACTTGACACCTCAATCTTAAAAGGTGGCACTTCGGATGTAGCCAAATTAAAATTACCATCAAAATCTGTTACTGTTCCAATGGTTTTGCCAACGATAACAATATTGGCCCCTGGGATGGGCGCATTGTTTTGGTCAACAACATTACCACTGATATTGGTTTGAGAGTACCCTAAAGTACCCACAATCATCAATGCTAAAAGAAGTATTGCTCTCATTCTTTATCAAAGTTTAAAATTAGTTGAGGGTTAAGATACAGATAATTTCACATGGATAATAGTAATTTCAAAAAAATTATGCACGCATAGTATTATTTTAATAATTAAATGGTTCAATTATTGGGATATACGCAATTAACTTTTAAATAACATTTTACTAAAAATTAAACAAAAACCTACCAATATTATTAAAAACGATAGTATTATTTACATTTTACGCTACTTAAACCCATAAAAAAAGGGACATGAAATGAACCATGTCCCTTTATATAACTTAAATAAAAATTTATCTATTCTACCGTCACCGATTTAGCAAGGTTTCTTGGTTGATCCACATTACAATCTCTCATTACTGCAATATGGTACGAAAGTAATTGCAAAGGAATTGTCGTTAAAAGCGGAGTTAAACTTTCTAAAGTTTCTGGAACCTCAATAACATGATCTGCCAAATCTTTAACCTGCTCATCACCTTCTGTAACAATTGCTATAATTTTACCTTTTCTAGATTTTATCTCTTGAATATTACTTACAACCTTTTCATAATGCCCTTTCTTAGTCGCAATTACAAAAACTGGCATTTGTTCATCAATCAACGCAATAGGACCGTGCTTCATTTCAGCTGCCGGATACCCTTCTGCATGAATATAACTTATCTCTTTTAATTTAAGCGCACCTTCTAAAGCTACAGGAAAATTATATCCTCTACCTAAATAAAGACAGTTAGTTGAATCTTTATACACATCAGCTATAATTTCTATTAGCGTATTAGATTCCAAAGATTTCTCTACCTTACTTGGTATCGTCTCTAGCTCTGTCAAATATTCTCTATACTTTGTTTCAGAGAAAACACCTTTTGCCTTCGCTAATTTTAAAGCCATAAGCGTTAGAACCGTAATTTGAGTCGTAAATGCTTTTGTAGAAGCTACCCCAATTTCAGGTCCCGCATGTGTATATGCACCAGCATCTGATTCTCTTGCAATAGAAGAACCAACAACATTACAAACCCCAAATACGAATGCTCCTTTTTCTTTAGCTAATTTAATAGCAGCCAAAGTATCTGCAGTTTCACCAGATTGTGAAATTGCAATTAAAACATCTTTATCCGTAATAACCGGATTTCTGTATCTAAATTCCGAAGCATACTCTACTTCTACAGGTATTCTTGCCAAATCTTCAAAAATATACTCAGCAACCAAACCAGCATGCCATGAAGTACCACATGCTACTATAATAATTCTATTAGCGTTTAAGAATTTTTCCATATTAAGATCAATCCCCGCCATTCTTACCAGACCCTGATCAGCCAATAAACGACCTCTATAAGTATCTTTTATAGCTCTAGGCTGCTCATAAATCTCCTTTAACATAAAGTGATCATAACCACCTTTTTCAATCTCCTCAAGATTCATTTGAAGCTCCAAGATTCTTGGATATGCAACGGCATCTCCCTTAATTTTTCTAAGCTTAATTTCTTTCCCCAATCTTATAATAGCCATTTCCTCATCTTCAAGATAAACAGCATTATTAGTAAACTCTATAAATGGCGAAGCATCTGAAGCTATAAAAAATTCTTCTTCACCAATACCAATAGCTAATGGACTACCCAATTTAGCTACTACAATTTCATCTGGTTTTTCTTTATCAAAAACCGCAATGGCATAAGCACCTACAACTTGGTTAAGTGCAATCTGAACTGCCTTACCAAGTTTAACACCTTCGGTTTTCTTAACCTCTTCAATAAGATTAATCAAAACCTCTGTATCTGTATCTGACTGAAATGTATATCCACGTTTAGTCAATTCCTGCTTAATAGATTCATAATTTTCAATGATTCCATTATGTATTATAACAAGATTTCCAGAATTGGAATAATGCGGATGAGAATTAACATCATTTGGAACACCATGTGTTGCCCAACGTGTATGACCAATACCAATACTACCGGCCTGAGATATTTCTTTAGCTTTATTCTTTAAATCCTCAACCTTACCTTTTGTCTTAGCTAGATTGATTTGATTGCCATCATATAATGCAATACCCGCACTATCATAACCACGATATTCTAATCTTTGAAGTCCTTTTATAACAATAGGAAAAGCATCCCTATGACCTATATAACCAACAATTCCGCACATACTAATATTTCTATTTGAAAAATTTAATTTAAAACCCTAAGCTTAAAAAATAAGCGTAAGATTTATGCCATTTAGGTTATACAACGTTAATAATGTAGAAGTGGTATGTCAACAATTAATTAAATGACGAAAATCACTATTAAATCGTTTACTGAGCTTTAGTATAGGATATTTCTAATTTCAACCTCTTCTCATAATTAGGGTCGGCAACATCTACGTTACTACCAAACAAGACCGTTCCTAGCGGAGTCACTGTTGACGTAATAGGTAATTCTTCTTCTCCATTAGTAACCTTTGCATCGGCAATATTCCAATTTTGAATATTTGTTGTAAGTGTTAATCCCAAAGTAGCATTAGCAGAGTCTCGAACAATCAAATTATTTATATGATCTGTAATCTTTACCGAATACTGAATTCCTTTTCCGTTAGATTTCTCTATAACTCCATCATAATCTGGATAAAATGCAAATAAATTCGGGGTCCCTGTTTCCGCAAATGCTACATCTGTAGCTGTATTTATTAAAGGAAATTTATTCTCAGCATTATATAAATATAATCTTGGAGGCTCTAATGTACTACCTACAGCATCTAACTGATCTCTATCTATATAGAAAACCAAATTAGCTTCATTAATTACCCAATTCTCACTTTTAATTTGTTCAATAATACTTTCACCGCCATCTTCTTCAAATAAATTAATTTCAGCATAAGTACCTGGACCTCCTTTTAAATAAATTCTTGAAACATTTTCATTGCTATCTAAAGTTTGAAGAATTTGAGGATCGTAGTCTTCAGTTATAATAGTATTTACTGCATTACCGGAAACAACGCCAGTTGTACTCAATGTCAAAAATGAAAAAGTAAAATCAGTCTCCAATATATTATTAGGGTTATCATCACTAGTATCATCTGTTGTACCATTAGTATCATAATTGGTATAACTATAAGTCATAGTAATATTAGAGCTATTTAAGTTAAACATAAAAAGCACATCGTTACCAGATTCATCTTCTATAGAAAAATGAAGCCCCCTAATAAACTCAGTGAAGTTAGCTTGACTAATTAACTCTGAACTCCCTTCCTTGTCTAATATATTTGTCTGAAAAAATTCATTATCCAACGCAACCCTAATACCCGGTTGTAGTTTTGTAAAAGTTTGAGATTCATCTACATCTTCAGTTGAATCGTCATCTTCATTCTGAATTAAAATTTCTTCATCAATAATTTCAACTACACCTTCAAATAGTGGGTCACCAGTAACAAAATCAGGAGAGAATACTTGATTTGAATAATATTGTTGTACTTCTTGAAAGCTTGCATTTGGATCTAAATCACGTAAGAAAAAGGTTGAACGCTCTACCTTTAAATTAAAAGAAGGTAGTGGACTTTTAGCAACGTCATCATAGTTTACACCATTAATATAGATACTGTCTAGTTCTACTTTTTCTGCGAAATTATCAGAAAAAATAGATGTACCGTCAAAATCGTTAACACCATCACGATCTTCATCAACACTAGAGCTGTCCAAAGGATCTGTATTAGATGCTGTCTCTATAATATTTGAAACACCATCTCCATCATTGTCATTATTGCTATCAGCTGGATCTAGATCAAATTCATCTGCAACACCATCACCATCCGTATCCAACGAACTAGCGTTTGTCAAAAAGGGTATATACAGATATACCTCTTTAATAGTTTCATTTTCTTGAACGGTGGTTATTGACTCATCTGTAGCACCTGCTCTATCCTCTTTTTCTTGAGAAAAACTTCCAAAAGAAGGGTTTGCCGTACTTAAATATAATTGCGAAGTTACAGAAGCCTCTGTTTTACCATAAACGGGATCATTATATGTACCTAATTGATAAATATCAAGCTTATTGGTTTGAACTGCCTCAATGTTCTTGTTAAATGCAAAAACATCGTACACTTCTGTACCGGTAGTAAAAGGCTCGTTACCAACAACTCCCGACCCCACAGTAGTTAAGTCTTGCTCGCATGAAACCAAAACACCCAATATCAATAACAACCCTAAAAACTTAGGGAAAGCGGACTTAGCAATAAAATTCATTCAGATTATTTTAAAACTTCGGTGTTATAAAAATTAGCATATTCCTCTTCAAACTCTTGAACAGGCACATATGGTAACACTGGTTTTTCTTGGCTAGATATATGGTTTTCTAATTCATCAGGAATTTCTTCCGAAGCTAAAATAACCGCATCCGAATAATCAACAGCCACCTTTAACAAATTATTATAGGTAGGCTCACCTAAAGATGCAATTTCTTCTTCTGGAATACCATCAAAAGATATTCTCTTGATCATATCCTTATCCAAAGAACCTTCAAATGTTTTACCGTAAACAGATAAAACTATTTTACTGTCCGCAAATAAAGGCTCGTCAGCATAATATTTCTTCAAATACAATGGCAATAAACTTGCCATCCACCCATGAACATGGATAATATCTGGTGACCAATTTAATTTTTTAACCGTCTCCATAACTCCTTTTGCAAAGAAGATTGCACGTTGGTCATTATCCGGAAACAAATTACCTTGTTTATCTGTAAACGTAGCCTTACGCTTAAAGTACTCTTCGTTATCAATAAAGTAAACTTGAATTCTTTCTTTTGGTATGGAAGCCACCTTAATAATCAATGGCATATCCATATCATTAATGACCAAGTTCATACCTGATAATCTAATTACTTCGTGTAATTGATGCCTTCTCTCATTAATGTTCCCGTACCTAGGCATGAAAATCCTAATCTGACCACCATTGCTGTTGACCATTCTAGGCGCTTCATAAGACATAAGGGAAACTTCGTTTTCGGGTAAGTAAGGAACTAATTCAGAAGATACAAATAATATCTTTTTACCATTCATAAAGGTTATATTTTATTTTTCACTGGAACGCAACTGCAAAATTACAAAAAATATAGAGATTAGCAGTAATTATAGTAAGTTTGCTCGCTAATGAACTTTTCAATGCCGGTAATACAGACCAAAACCAAGCTCAAAGAAGAACTTAAAAATCTAGGTAACAAACGAGACCTAGCTCTTGTACCCACTATGGGCGCACTTCACAAAGGGCATGCATCGCTTATTAAAAAAGCAGTTGAAGAAAATGAAAATATCATTGTAAGTATTTTTGTTAACCCTACACAATTCAACAACAAAGAAGACCTAGATAAATATCCAAAAACAATAGAAGCCGACATACATTTAATTTCTGCCATATCAGAAAAAATCATCATATTCACCCCAGAAGTTTCTGAAATATACCCTAACACTATTGTTCCAAAAATTTATGATTTTGAAGGGTTAGACAAAGTTATGGAAGGTGAATTTAGAGATGACCACTTTAATGGAGTCGGTACAATAGTAGAAGAATTGCTCAATATAGTACAACCTTCAAGAGCATATTTTGGAGAAAAAGATTTTCAACAATTACGCATTATTCAAAAGCTTACTGAAATACAGGATATTCCCGTAGAAATAATAGGTTGCAAGATTATCAGGGAAGACCACGGTTTGGCAATGAGCTCCAGAAATGAAAGGTTAAGCAAAAACATAAGACAAAAAGCTGCCTTTATTTACGAAACCTTAAAAACTGCCAAAAGTAAATTTGGCACGGAAAATGCATTAAACGTTAAAGATTGGGTGATTAATCAATTTGAAAACAACCGTGATTTTCAACTAGAATATTTTGACATTACTGATGTTGAAACACTGACACCAATAAAGAATAAAATAAATAATGTAAAATACAGGGCGTTTATTGCCGTTTATGTGGAAGACGTAAGGCTAATTGATAATATAGCCCTAAATTAAAATAAGATATGCAAATAGAAGTAGTTAAATCAAAAATACACCGAGTAAAAGTTACCGGTGCTGATCTTAATTATGTTGGCAGCATTACTATCGATGAAGATTTAATGGACGCCGCAAATTTTATTCGTGGCGAAAAAGTTCAAATCGTAAACAACAATAACGGGGAAAGATTAGAAACCTATATTATTCCAGGCCCAAGAAAAAGCGGAGAAATTACCTTAAATGGTGCGGCAGCAAGAAAAGTAGCCGTTGGCGATATTCTAATTTTAATTTCTTATACTTGGATGGATATTGAAGATGCCAAGAAATTTAACCCTTCATTAGTTTTCCCTAATGAAGAGAACAATCTTTTAACCTAACGTTGACGAATACATTAAAAAAAAACCTTAAGATCATACTCCCAATAGCCTTGGGAGTTTTTTTAGTTTGGTACTCCTATAATTCTACCACACCAGAAAACAGAAAGCAAATAATCTTTTATATTAAAGAAGCTAATCCGATTTATGTTTCACTTTCTATTCTTCTAGGTATTTTAGGTCACATTTCTAGAGCGGTTAGATGGAACTATCTTCTTGAACCATTAGGATACAAGCCAAAAATTACCAATAACATACTTATAATTTTAACCTCTTATTTTGCCAATTTAGGTATACCTAGAACTGGAGAAATATTGAGGGCCACAGCACTAACTACATATGAAAATGTACCTTTTGAAAAGGGTTTTGGCACCATCGTTACAGAGCGAGTTATCGATGTAATTATGCTTCTTTTTGTAGGAACCATTGCATATTTATTACAGACAGATGTTATTATGGGTATTCTTCAAGAACGTGGTTTCAATGCAACCGGACTCATATTTCTTGCATTAGGCGGAATAGCTTTATTCTTTGCTTTTATATTGATCATAAAAAAATCTAATAGTGCATTTGCCCAAAAAATTAAAACATTCGTAAAAGGGCTTCTTGACGGAGTATTCAGTATTTTCAAAATGAAAAATAAATGGCTGTTTATTTTTCATACCTTTTTCATTTGGGGATGCTATATTGGTATGCTTTGGATTATAAAATTTACCGTTCCAGAAACCATATCACTTACACTTAGCCAACTGTTGGTAGCCTTTGTAGCTGGGGCTTTTGCAATGGCAACTACCAACGGAGGCATTGGTCTTTACCCCATTGCCGTAAGCAGTGCTCTTGCCATATTTGGAATCAGTGCAGTATCTGGTGACGCCTTTGGATGGATAATATGGATAGCACAGACTCTAATGATAGTTGTTTTTGGTGCAATATCTTTTCTTTTATTACCGTTATTAAACCGTAGTAAATAGTTTCTACAAACTAATAATCTTCTTTTATGCGTTATGCAGCTTTAATATTCGCACTTTTATTTGGAATTACTTCCTATGCTCAAGTGACACAAGAAATCTTCGAATCTTTTAAACTTCAAGAGCGAAGAGATGTAAACTACTACTTTCCCGAGAACATGGACGAAACCAAAAAGTACCCTTTAATCATTGTACTTGACGGCGAATATCTATTTGAACAAGTAGTAGCAAATTCAAAATTTTATAGTCGATTTCACGGTATGCCGCAAAGTATTGTTATAGGTATAAACCAAAGCGAAAATGATTTAAGATTTGAAGATTGTGGCTTTGATTCAGATAGCGGATTACCGTCTGAAAAAGGTAAGAGTTTTTATGAGTTTATCGGCATGGAACTGATCCCCTATCTAGATCTTAACTATAACACTGCCCCATTTAAAATGATTGTTGGGTATGACATTACCGCTAATTTCATGAACTATTGGTTGTTTAAAGACAATTCAATATTTGATGGTTACGTAAGTATTTCACCTACTCTTGCCCCAGAGATGGAAAACAGAGTACCTATGCGTTTAGATTCTTTTGAAAATCAAATCTTCTACCAGCTAATTGTAGAAGGCGAGGCTAGCAGTCACAAGCAGAAAATTTTAGCAATGGACCAGAACCTTAAAGCTATTAAGAAAGAATCTCTGCATTATTTCTTTGATGAATACTCAAACGCCGATCATATTTCTGTTGCTACCTATGGCATTGGAAAAGCGTTCGATAATATCTTTGGTATGTTCAAGCCTATTAGCCCAAAGGAATACAAAACTCAAATATTAACTAGTGAAGAGCCGGTTTATGACTATTTAGAAAATAAATACCAAGGTATTGTGGATATGTTCGGTTTTAGTAAGCCTGTTGAATTAAACGATATTATGGCTATATATGCCGCTTCTAGAAAAAAAGAAGATTTTGAATCGCTAAAACCTTTATCTGACCTTTGCAAAAAGGAATACCCAGAGACTATGTTAGGTTTTTATTTTGAAGCTGAGTATTATGAACAACTTGGCGAGCCCAAAAAAGCACTAAGAACATTTGAAAAATCATTTCAAATGGAAGAAATAGATTTTTTAACTAAAGAAATGGCCCTTGAAAAAATGGATGCACTGAAAGCCGATTTCGGTTTTTAAAAAATATTATATTAAATAAACGGCTATTCCCAAATTAGCCTAACCTACTTAATTATGATTAAAATTGACGCAATGTACTTCGTGTTCTCCGGAGTGCTCTTTACTTATTTTGGTTTAAAAGGAGAATTTATCTTAACCTATAACGGCATTGCCCTATTTATGGCATGGGCATCATTTTTCCTCGCCTTTAGTGCTTTTAAAAAAGAGAAATCCCGTGAAAATTAAAGCATAATTTTATTCTTAAACACTATCATTTCAAACTTCTTGCTACCTTTAGCTTTTATCGATAAAAGCTAAAGATGGCCAAAACTAAAACTGCATTTTTTTGTCAAAATTGCGGCACTCAATATGCTAAATGGGTAGGACAATGCTCTGCCTGTAAACAATGGAATACCGTTGTTGAAGAGGTGGTACAAAAGGAAGAAAAGTCCAGCTGGAAAGCTTCTTCCCAAACAGCAAAAAGAGTCTCTAAACCTCTTTTAGTAAATGAAATAAGTATTGAGAAAGAAGTGCGCCTGAATACTTTTGACCTTGAATTCAATAGAGTTCTTGGCGGAGGTCTTGTACCTGGTGCCTTAGTATTATTGGGCGGTGAACCTGGTGTTGGTAAAAGTACCCTACTACTTCAAATAGCATTAAAATTACCTTACAAAACGCTTTATGTTTCTGGTGAAGAAAGCCAAAAACAAATTAAAATGCGTGCCGACAGAATTAACCCAAACAGTGAAACCTGTTTTATTCTTACAGAAACGAAAACACAAAATATTTTTAAACAGATTGAAACTGCAGAACCCGATATTGTCGTTATCGACTCTATACAAACCCTTCATTCAGAATATATTGAATCTGCTGCAGGCAGTATTTCTCAAATACGAGAATGTACAGCCGAGCTTATAAAATTTGCAAAAGAAACCAATACACCTGTTATACTTATTGGGCATATAACTAAAGATGGGTCTATTGCCGGACCTAAAATTTTAGAACACATGGTTGACACTGTTCTTCAGTTCGAAGGTGACCGCAATTATGTATATCGTATTCTTAGATCATTAAAAAATAGATTTGGATCAACTGCAGAGCTAGGTATTTACGAAATGCAAGGCAGTGGCCTGCGTGAAGTAAACAACCCGTCTGAAGTATTGATAACGAAAAACGATGATGGCTTAAGCGGTACCGCAATTGCATCTACAGTAGAAGGTATGCGCCCTTTACTTATTGAAATCCAGGCATTGGTCAGTACAGCTGTTTATGGAACACCTCAACGTTCTACAACAGGCTACAATGTCAAAAGATTAAACATGCTATTGGCAGTGCTAGAAAAACGTGCAGGATTTAAATTAGGCGCTAAAGATGTTTTCTTGAATATTACCGGAGGTATTTCCGTAGATGACCCGGCTATTGATTTAGCAGTCGTTGCCGCTATCTTATCAAGTAATGAAGACATACCTATTGATAAAGGAATTTGTTTTGCGGCCGAAGTTGGACTTGCCGGAGAAATTAGACCCGTACAGCGTGTAGAGCAACGTATTCTTGAGGCAGAAAAATTAGGCTACGACACCATAATTGTCTCAAAAAGTAATAAAATAGGTCTCAAATCAACCAAAATCAAAATTTTATTGGCTTCAAAGATTGAAGAGGTTGCCTCAAATTTATTTAGTTAGCGCTTATCTCTCATTATTCTAGCCAATACCATTATAATGACTATTACCACTAGAATAAGTACAATTTGCCCAAATCCGACTTTTAAAAATACTAGACTTCCCATTTTATGGTGCAGGGTTTGGTATTGAATTATGAATAGCCTCTATTTCCTTTAGAACATCTTCAGAAAGATCAACATCGATACTACCAATATTTTCTTCTAATTGCTTTATACTGGTAGCTCCAATTATGGTACTGGTTACAAAAGGTCTTGTATTTACGAATGCCAGTGCCATTTGCGCTAAGCTAAGACCTTGTCCCTGTGCCAATTCATAATACCTTTTTGTAGCTTCAACAGCGCTATCACCTATATATCTATTATATTGGGGAAATAGACTTAAACGAGAGCCTTCTGGCATTCTATCACCTAAGTATTTTCCGCTCAATGCCCCAAAACCCATTGGCGAATATGCCAACAAGCCTACTTGCTCTCTCATAGAAATTTCAGACATACCAACTTCAAACAATCTATTCAATAGACTATAAGGATTCTGAACGGTTATTGTTCTTGGCAGTGTTCCATGAACTTTACTTTCTTCCAAGAAACGCATTGTACCCCAAGGAGTTTCGTTGGATATACCCACGTGCTTAATTTTACCTTCGCGAATTAAGTCACGCATAGTTTCTAAAACCTGATGAACATTATCTTCCCAATAGTCAGCTATATCATGCTTATAACCTCTTTGACCAAAATAATTGGTATTTCTTTCCGGCCAATGTAACTGATACAAGTCTATATAATCCGTCTGCAAACGCTGTAAACTCCCCTCGACGGCTTCAATAATAGATTCTCTGGTAAAACCGGTAGTACGAATAAACTTCGTCATTTCAGCTTTTCCTGCAATTTTAGAAGCTAGTACAATATCTTCTCTATTACCATTTTTTTTAAACCAATTACCAATAACCTTCTCAGTAGCGGCATATCTATCTTTATGTGCAGGAACAGGATACAACTCTGCCGTATCTAAAAAATTAACACCTTTATCTATGGCATAATTTATTTGCTCATGACCTTCTTCTTCGGTATTTTGATTACCCCAGGTCATTGTACCCAAGCATATTTTACTTACTTCAATATCTGTATGTGGTAAATTGGTATAAATCATTTAGCTTAAAATTTGCAATCTTTAAATGTAAAATTACTAAATATAATCAGGGTGATGGCATCCATTTCGTTAACTCTCTACCTCTATTAAAATAGGGCAGTGATCACTGTGTTTTGCTTCGGATAAAATTACAGATCTTGATAACCTGTCTTTCAAAGGCGAAGCTACCATAGCATAATCTAAACGCCAACCCTTGTTATTATTTCTTGCATTAGCCCTATAGCTCCACCATGTATAATTATCTGGCTCAGAATTAAACTCTCTAAAACTATCTATAAACCCGCTTTTCATGAATTCTCCTATCCATTCTCTTTCTACTGGCAAAAAGCCCGATACGTTTTTTAAACCTACAGGATTATGAATATCTATTGCTTCATGGCAAATATTATAATCACCAAGAACTATTAGATTAGGATTAGTTTTTTTTAGAGCATTGGCATACTCTTGAAAATCTGCCATATACGTAAGTTTAAAATCTAACCTCTGCATATTGGTACCTGAAGGTAAATACATACTCATGATAGAAATATCTCCAAAATCTGCCCGAATATTTCTTCCTTCAAAATCCATATAATCTATGCCTGTACCAAAAACTACATTATCCGGTTCTGTTTTAGATAGTATAGCCACACCACTGTACCCTTTTTTTTGAGCACTATACCAATAATTATATTTATAGCCTGCCTTTTCAAATAACGTAAGATCTAGTTGATCTTCATTTGCCTTAATTTCTTGCAAACAAACAACATCTGGCGATACTGCACTCAACCAATCTAAAAAACCCTTTCTTAACGCCGCACGTATTCCATTAACATTGTAGGATATGATTTTCATCTATCTTTTTTTGTTTAAAAATAAAAAGAGTTAAGGATTATAGGTGCATACTTTCTTATAAAATCATAATTTCACAGCTTTAAAAACTATTTGCATTTTAAAACGCATATCATGAACAAGTTTATTTTCTCAGCTCTTTTAGTTTTCATTACCACTTCTTCTTTTTCTCAAGCTTATTATAATGATGAAAATAGCCACGAAGTAAAACTGAACATTGGTCAATTTTTGGTAACCTCTACTGTAGAATTTGGCTATGAGTATTACATAAACGAAGACACCAGTATTGGTGGCACACTATATTTTGATGGAAAATCAACAGATTACAACGGTAATTTTGGAATAGGTCCTAACTTGAGAGCATATTTTGGTTATGGACCAAAAAGCGGTCTTTTTGCTGAAGTGTTCGGTCTTTATTACACAGGTGAAGATGACGAAGATACAGCGAACTTAGGAAATAGAAATTATGACTACTCTACAGTAGCCCTTGGTCTTGGTGGTGGTTATAAATGGGCAACCAGAAGTCAAAAATTCACCATTGAACTCAATGGCGGTCTAGGTAGAAATATTAACCCAGAAGATTTTCAAAATGATTTCATGTTTAAAGCCGGCTTATCTTTAGGTTATCGCTTTTAATAGGTATTTTTGAGGTTTAATCTCCTATGAAAAAATTATTTCCCTCATTACTATTTGTATTATTTACCTTAAACTTTTTTGCTCAAAACACTATTAAAAAAGATAGTGTTACCCAATTGAACGAAGTTATTGTCGTAGATACGCTAACAGCAAAAAATGCTATTGGCATTATACCTTCACAAACTATTGGAGCTACTACTTTCGCAAATTATAGTCCTGTTGACTTTATAAGTTCCATTAATCAAGTCTCTGGACTTTATGCATTATCAGGATCTTTAAATACGAATAGAATAACAATAAGAGGAGTAGGTTCCAGAACTTTATATGGCACCGACAAATTAAGACTTTATTACAATAACATTCCTATTACTAACGGAACAGGCTCTTCTACCATTGAAGCTTTTGATTTAGAAAATCTTACCTCAATTGAAGTAATTAAAGGACCTAAGGGAACCGGATTTGGAACTAATTTAGGCGGGGCAATTATTTTAAATACAAATCAAAAAAGCGAGCAACCTACGAAATTCACCAATAATACTACCATAGGTTCTTACGGATTATTCAAAAACAGTCTAGGATTTACACACTCACAAGAAGATTTTTATATGACCTTTCAATACGGCCATATGGAAATAGACGGTTATCGCGAAAATAACAGATTTGAGCGTGACGGATTTCTTTTAAACACCATATTTAAACTTTCAGAGAAAAGTGAAGTTGGACTATTGGTTAACCACATTGATTACTCTGCTCAAATAGCTAGTTCAATTAGCCAAGAAGACTTTGATGAAGATCCAACACAAGCTGCGTTTACCTGGAAATCTGCAAAAGGTTATGAAGACAACAACTATAGTCTTATTGGTCTTTCCCACACCTATTACGCAAATTCAAAATTAAAAAATACTACTAGTTTATTTTATACCTATTTAGACCATTATGAACCTGCACCGTTCAATATTTTAGATGAATATACAAATGGCTACGGTATTAGAACATTGTTTTCCGGTAATGTAGGTATTTCTGAAAATATACTTACTTACACCTTTGGCGGCGAACTTTATAAAGATGAATATTCTTGGGGAACATTTGAAAATCTTTATCAAGAAAACAATGGTAATGGAAGTTTACAAGGCGGTAGATTATCTAAGAACAAAGAATTTAGAAGTCAAATTAACGGTTTTGTCACAGCAGCATATTCCTTTACCCCTAAGTTGACTGCACAATTGGGTCTAAACATCAATAAAACTCAATATGATTTTAGAGATCTTTTGAATACAGGCGAAAACAATACAAGTGCCAACAGAGATTTTAACACCCTTTTTCTACCAAGCTTAGATATTAACTATACAATTACGCCAACAAACCAAATTTTCGCGAATATTAGCCGCGGATTTTCAAACCCTAGTTTAGAAGAAACACTTACTCCTGAAGGTATCATTAATCCAGATATTGCTCAAGAGACAGGTACAAACTATGAGATTGGCATTGAGCATCGAAGTAAAGACAATAGACTAAAGTTAGAAATCGCTGCTTACATCATGCCTATTAAAAACCTACTAGTTGCCAAACGTATTGGAGACAACCAATATATTGGACGTAATGCCGGTAAAACTAAACATCAAGGTGTAGATCTAGATTGGAGCTACCGTATTAATATATCCAATAAAATAACGGTTTCACCTTTTATAAGCTATACCTACAGCAATCATAAATTTGTTGACTTTATAGACGAGGAAGCTGATGAAGACTATTCTGAAAATGCTTTAACAGGTGTGCCAAAAAACAAAATAAATTCAGGGATTCAAACTAATTTTGGAAATGGGCTATCTGTAAACATTACCCATCAATTTGTAGATGAAATACCTTTGACAGATGCGAATTCTCTTTATAATGACTCCTTCAATTTATTAAATATTAAAGCAGGTTATACAAAACAAATTACAGAAAAAATACGTGTAGGTTTAAATTTCGGCATCAATAACCTAACCGATACCAAGTACGCACAGTCCGTTTTAATAAACGCTACGGGGTTTGGAGGAAGTGCCCCAAGGTATTTCTACCCTGGGAACAACATCAACTATTATGGCAGTGTAAAATTGAATTACACTCTTTAATCTATTCCATTTTCTTCAACCATGTTTTCATATCGACCGCATCATGAATGATACCGTTCAATGCCGATATAGCAACACGTTCCTGTTCCATAGAATCTCTATGTCTAATTGTAACTGTGCTATCTTCTAAAGTTTGATGATCTACAGTAATACAGAAAGGTGTACCATTAGCATCTTGCCTTCTATAACGTCTACCTACAGCATCTTTCTCATCATAAATTACATTAAAGTCCCATTTGAGATCATCTATAATTTTGTGTGCTATTTCTGGCAAACCATCCTTTTTAAGCAATGGTAAAATAGCAGCTTTTACAGGAGCTAGAACAGCCGGAAGCTTAAGTACTGTTCTTGTTGTATTATTCTCCAATTCTTCTTCTCTAAGTGAGTTAGAGAATACCGCCAAGAACATTCTATCCAAACCAATAGAAGTTTCTAAAACGTAAGGAACATAGTTTTTGTTCACCTCGTGATCAAAATACTGTAGCTTCTTACCGGAAAATTTTTCATGGCTACTTAAATCAAAATCTGTACGGGAATGAATTCCCTCCAATTCTTTAAATCCAAATGGAAAACGAAATTCAATATCCGATGCAGCATCTGCATAGTGCGCAAGCTTCTCATGGTCATGAAAACGGTAGTTATCTTGACCTAGACCTAAAGATAAGTGCCATTTCATTCTTTTCTCTTTCCAAACCTCATACCATTCTTTTTGTGTGCCTGGTTGAATAAAGAATTGCATCTCCATCTGCTCAAACTCACGCATTCTAAAAATGAACTGTCTTGCAACAATTTCATTTCTAAATGCTTTACCGGTCTGTGCTATACCAAAAGGAAGCTTCATACGACCAGATTTCTGTACATTCAAGAAGTTTACAAAAATACCTTGTGCAGTTTCTGGTCTAAGATATAGATCCATTGCACTTTCAGCATTAGCACCTAATTTAGTACCGAACATTAAATTGAACTGCTTTACATCTGTCCAGTTCTTAGAGCCAGACATTGGGCATGCAATATCCAATTCTTCGATTAACGCTTTAACATCGGCTAAATCTTCATTCTGTAAAGATTTACCCAACCTATTTAAAATTGTTTTACCCTGTTCTTGATAATCAACTACACGTTGGTTAGTCTGTAGAAACTGTTCTTTATCAAAAGCATCGCCAAAACGCTTAGCTGCTTTTTTTACCTCTTTCTCAATCTTAGCATCAATTTTAGCAACATAGTCTTCTACTAAAACATCTGCCCTGTATCTTTTTTTTGAGTCTTTATTATCTATTAACGGATCATTAAATGCATCTATATGCCCAGAAGCTTTCCACGTTAACGGATGCATAAAAATTGCTGCATCTAACCCAACAATATTATCATTGAGCTGTACCATGGCCTTCCACCAATAGTCTCTTATATTCTTTTTTAATTCAACACCATTTTGACCGTAATCATAAATAGCACTTAAACCATCATAAATTTCACTAGATTGAAATACATACCCGTATTCCTTTGCGTGTGAAATTACACGCTTAAAATCATCTTCTTGCTTTGCCATTTGGCAAAAATAGAACAATACCCTAAAAAAATAATAATTATTTTAATTCAAATTCAGAAGAAGTAATCAATCGCTCATCTTCAAACACATTTAATGTATAATTACCTTCCATTAATGAACCTTCCGGTATGGTAATAGACTCGCACAAAAACTGGTCTAGCCCAGTAAAAACAAACGCTACCCTTTTGCTATAAATATTACCGTTTACAGTAATGGTATTCGCATTATCTTCAACAATTTGTTTGTTGGGATCCAAAAATTGTAAATAAATTACTTTTTCTCTATTAGTCTCGCTTTCATCTGCCAAAACAGTAACACAACCTCTAAGTTTTTCAATTATTGAGGCTTTATTTGTTTTAGTAGGCTTTGTACCCCGAATTAACCTAAAACCACTACCCTCAGCATTAGCCATCTTCAAATAGCTTTTCGTTTTTAATTTCTTATTAAGCTCTAGGATTTTTCTTCTTTGTAAAGCTTCTGCTTCGGCCAAAGAATTACTATTTGCCCTTAGATTTTCAATTTGCTTACGAGATTCGTCATATTTATCCGTAAGTAACATATTGTTATAACGTAAGAAGTTGTTCTTTAAAAGTAAGCTATCATTCTTAGATTCTAGTCTGCGTAACTCTGTCTTGAACTCTCTTAACTTTTGAACCGTAAAATTCAAACGTCCTACAGAATCTAAGAGTTCTTGCACTTTATATTTAGAATCTTGTAGTTCAATTTCGTTCATTTCGCTTTTTGCAGATAACCGGTCTACATCAGCTTTCATAATTGTCAAATCTCTTACCAAAATCTCTTTCTCTTGCTCCAAAAAGTCTATTTGAGCATTTGACTGGGCATAACTATAGTAGAACGCAATTAACAAGGCTAAAAGAACCGCAACAAATGCTGCTAGTATTATTTTATAATTGAATTTATTATCTTGACTGTCCATTTAAAAAGCGGGCTGTAGGTTGTTTAATCTGTAAAATTTGATGAAAAACAGGATTTCAAATATACTAAAGGATGTTACCAACATACTGTTACCCATATCATGTTTTGGATGTAATGCACGATTATATAGAGGAGAGGTGCTTCTCTGTACATCTTGCCGACATCAATTACCACTTACCGAGTATACCTTTAACGCTGAAAATGCAGTTGACCGTATTTTTTATGGTCGAATTAACATAAAAAAAGCAAATTCATTCTTATTCTTTACCGAAATTGGAATTGTAAAAAACTTAATACATTTTTTAAAATACAAGAACCAAGAAGGTATTGGACAGTTTCTAGGAGATTGGCATGGTCAAATAATAAAAGAGCAAGCTCATTTACCAAACATTGATTTTGTAATTCCAGTTCCTTTACATCGAAAAAAACTTAAAAAAAGAGGTTATAACCAGGTAGCGCTTTTTGCGAAACAAATTGCTTTGCATATTAACGCAGATTACAATGATGAAATTTTAGTAAAAACCGCTAATACAAAAACGCAAACCAAGAAAAATAGACTAAGTAGATGGTACGACAATAGATCTTTGTACGAAATCAAAAATGGAGAAATACTAGCCAACAAAACCATACTTTTGGTAGACGATGTAATCACTACAGGCGCTACTATGGAAATTTGCGCCAACACTTTCAAAGATATTGAAGGTATAGAGATTTATATTTCTAGCATGACCGTTGTTCCTTAGAATTAGATTTCTGTAAAATATGTTGTTACTTTGCGGTCGATAAATACATTAATGGGCAGAAAAATTCTAGGTTTAATATTTATTTTTATCATTGTATTGGTTTCTTACCAGTGCGCGCAAAGAGGCACACCTACAGGTGGACCTAAAGATATTACTCCACCAGAATTAATAAGAGCTGAGCCACCCAATTTAACAACTAATTTTAAAGGACAGAGAATTAGATTATATTTTAATGAATTGGTGAAGTTAAATGATATACAAAAACAACTTATCGTTTCTCCTCCTTTAAAAAATTCTCCAGTACTTTCCCCTATTGGCAATGCCAATAAATATGTAGAAATTACCATTAAAGACACCTTAGTGCCTAATACAACTTACACTTTTAATTTTGGTCAAGGTATTGTTGATAATAACGAGGAAAATCCTAATTCTTTTTTTACCTATGTTTTCTCCACCGGTGATTATATTGACTCACTAGAGCTTACAGGAATCGTAAAAGATGCTTTCAACAAAAAAGCAGATGATTTTATAAGCGTAATGCTTTATAAAATTGACAGTAGTTATAATGATTCTACAATTTACAAACGACCACCTAGCTATATTACAAATACACTAGATAGTGCAGTAATATTTAAGCTTAAAAATTTAAAAGAAGGCAAATACGCCCTATTCGGTATTAAAGATGCCTCTAGTAATAATTTATTTGATCAGAAAACAGATAAAATAGGATTTGTAGAAGATACTATTAGCTTACCAACAGATTCAATTTACCTTTTAAATCTTTTCAAAGAAGTACAAGATTACGGTGTAGCTGTGCCCAGCATGGAAGCAAGCAATAGAATAAGTTTTGGATATTACGGTAAAGGTGACAGTATTAAAATTGAAACTTTAACCCAAATACCTGATAGTGTTAAAACAAAGATTACAAAAGAAAGAGAAAAGGATACATTGAATTTTTGGTTTACACCTTACCAAATGGATTCCCTTTTATTTACAATTACCAACGAAAACTTAAAAATTCAAGACACATTTAAAGTGAAGAATAGGAAAGTTGGGTTTGACTCGTTGAAAATTTCTATGAGTCAAAATGGAAATATAGAAATGGATAAGCCCATCAACCTTTTAAGCAATACACCACTAGTAAGCTATGACAGTACCAAAATTAAATTAATGGATAAGGACTCTGTTGAAATAGCTTACAAGATAAACCTTGATACTTTAGAAAATTCATTGAATTTTGATTTTAAAATTGACCCGGACCAAAGCTATAGAATGGAATTAATACCAGGTGCAATAACAGATTTTTTTGAAACTTCTAATGACTCAGTAGCTTATTCATTTAAAACTAAAAGTCTAGCGGATTATGGTAATCTTACTTTAAATGTAAATGGCAGTAATATTGTATATCCTATAATTGTTCAGTTAACCAATGAAAAGGGCGATTTACAACGTGAAATCTATTCTACAGAATCGCAATCATATGTCTTTGATAATCTAGACCCTGGCAAATACCAAGCACGTGTTATTTTTGACACGAATGGAAACGGCAAATGGGATACTGGTAGTTTTCTAGATAAAAAACAACCCGAAAAAATTAGTTACTACCCAAATTTGATTGAATTACGAGCTAATTGGGAAAAAATAGAAGCATTTAATTTAATAGACTAAACTCATCACTATCATCTAAAAAACGGAGTTTATCTCTAACAACATCAATTTCGTTTTTAAAAACTTCAACTATTGATGTTTCTTCTTTTTCAGAAAGTACTACTAACTTTCCTAAAGGATCATATACACTTGAGTGCCCAGGATATTTATGTCCAACCTCATCTTCACCTATACGATTTACCCCAATGCAATATACCATATTCTCAATAGCCCTTGCTTTTAAAAGAGCATCCCAAGCATTAACTCTTGGTGTTGGCCAATTTGCCATATACATTAATACGTCAAAATTTTCTGTATTTCTACTCCATACAGGAAAACGAAGATCATAACACACTAAAGGACATATAGAAAAACCTTTATAAAGCAATATTAACCTATCTGTACCTGCGGTATATTCTCTATCTTCACCTGCCAAGGTGAATGTATGACGCTTATCATAACTTTGGCAGTCACCGGTTGGTTCCACAAAAAAGAGCCTATTGTAATACTTGCCATCTTCATGAAATACAATACTACCTACAATAGCGCTATTATGAGTAGATGCCATTTTTTTCATCCAAGCCAGGGTAATCAACCCTTCATTTTTGTCAATATTACTAGGGGACATTGTAAAGCCTGTCGTAAACATTTCCGGCAAAACAATAATATCTACAGATTCGCCAATTCGTTCAATTTTATTAGCGAACATTTCTCTATTAGCCAATGGGTTTTCCCAATGTAAAGTAGATTGAATCAAGGCAATCTTAAGACTGTTATTTAGACTCTCTTTCATTTCTCTATTCTAACATATCAATAAAAGCACTTAAACCCTGCGTTTTGGCATGATCCAATGCACTGTTGCCCCTATTATCCTTAATTGTTTTATCTGCACCGTTCGCAATTAACAATTTTGCAATCTCTAAACGGTTAAATTGCGCAGCATATATTAGGCAGGTTGCGCCCATTGCATTTCGTTCATCAAGCTTCGCCTTATTCTCAATCAACAACTTGGCTATATCAGTATATCCTTTAAAACAAACACCCATTAACGCTGTGTTTCCAGACGCATCTACCGCATCAATCTTTGCTCCATGTTCAAGCAGTAAAATTGCAATTTCCTTTTCATCATAATAAGTAGCCAAAATTAATGGAGTAGAACCTCTGACATCTTTACTATTTACAAGCACAGGATTTTTCTCTAACATTGACTTCACCTCGTTAAAACTACCTTCTCTAATTACTTTAAAAAAAAACTCGTTCATAGTATTGGAAATTTAAATATCTTTTTAAAACAATAGAAACTGACAAGACGTATTTTCTTACCGACTAACTATTTTTTCTTACTTTAAAGGAAATACGTACCTTTAATTTTAAATCAATAACTTTTGAAAACATTAGCCGTTGACTTTCTTTTAAAAAAGTCCCCCAATGCGATTGCTATCGTCGATACTAAGTTAAACTTTATTAGTTATTCTAACCAGTGGCAAGAAAAATTTAGTTTAAGTAAAACCGATAACGTCAATAAAAATTTATTTGACAACATAATAGAAACCCCCAACTTTTTTAAGAATGCCGTAAACCTTGGTATAGAAGGAAAAGAACATATTAATACTGGGCAAAAATTTATCTTGCCAGATGGTACTGTGCAATGGTTGAAATGGAAAATTATACCTTCTAAAATAGAGCATCACGGTTTTAACGGAGCTATCATATTTTTAGATGATATTACTGCTGAACAAAAAGAAATAGAATTACTACATAAAGCAGAAGAAGTTGCTAGAATCGGATGCTGGGAATTAGATTTACTGAATCATACTGTAAATTGGACAAAAACAACCAAAGACATTCACGAAGTAGATCAAGATTTTGTTCCGAATTTAGAAGAGGGAATAAATTTTTATAAGGAAGGAGTTCACCGAGATAAAATCACCTACCTAGTCAGCAATGCAATTGCCGAAGGAAAACCCTTTGATACCGAGCTCATAATTATCACTGCTAAAGGAAATGAATTATGGGTAAGCGCCAAAGGTGAAGTTGAAATACTCGATGGCAAAACAGTTAGGCTTATAGGTACATTTCAAGATATTGATGAGCGAAAAAAAATTGAATTAGCCCATCAAGAAATCTCTGAACGTTTAAAAATTACCACACAAACCGCACAAATTGGAACTTGGAATTACGATCTCATTGAAAATGAATTGGAGTGGGACAATGAAATGTACAGAATATTCAATGTAGATAAAAATCAATTTTCAGGCGCTTTTGAAGCTTGGTCATCTACAATACACCCAAATGACATAGAAAGAGCCTTAGAAGCAACTAATAATGCCATTAAGGGTATCAAAGATTTCGATGAAGAATTTAGAATAATTCATCAAAATGGAAAAATTAAACACATAAAAGGGCTATCTAAAACTATTAAAGATATTAATGGTAACGCCATTAAAATGACCGGGGCAAACTGGGATATTACAGCGCTACGTAGCACCGAAATTAAGTTAGCACAAAGCACCAAATCATTTGCCGAAACCTTTGAACATTCAGCAATTGGCATGGCACTAGTGAGTCCAAATCTTAAATGGCTAAAAGTAAATAAAAGCTTATGCAATAGTTTAGGTTATTCTGAAGATGACCTCCTAAAAATGAAAACTATTGATATTACGCATCCAGATGATTTAATAGATAGCCTTTCTTTTAAGGACAAAGTTATTGAACGCGCAAATGAAAATTTACAATTTCAAAAAAGATACTTTCATAAAAACGGTAATATTGTTCATGCCATTATTGGAGCAACTCCTGTAAAAGACGTCAACGGCAATGTAAGCCATGCAATAACTCAATTTCTAGATATTACTAAAAGAATTGAATCGCAGAAAAAATTAGAGGCATTAGTAGAGGTTACCAAAAGCCAGAATGAGAGCCTTACCAATTTCGCCCATATCGTTTCACACAATCTTCGATCGCATTCTACAAATATGACAATGCTTACTAAATTTTTAAACGAGGAAGAAGATGAAGATGAGATTAAAAACTTAAACAAAATGATAACCAGTGCCGCAGAAAGCTTATCTGAAACAATAACACATTTAAACGACGTAGTTCAAGTTAAAACCGGCGCTCTTGAAAAGTTACAAAGTATTAGCATTCTTACTACTGTCAATCATATTGCCAAAAGCATAAACGGTTTACTTGAAGAACAAAATGCAAGTTTAGAAATTAATATTTCAAAAACTCATTTCGTTAGTGCCGTACCTGCATACTTAGAAAGTATATTCTTAAATATTCTTACCAATGCCTTAAAATATAGTTCACCCAAAAGAACACCCGTTATTAAAATAAAATCTAAAATTAAGAAGGATAAAATTTTAATTTCCTTCACTGATAATGGTCAAGGTATAGATTTAAATAAACATGGCGATAAAATTTTTGGCATGTATAAAACTTTCCATAAGCATAAAGATGCAAAAGGAATAGGTCTATTTATAACCAAAAATCAAATAGAATCAATGAATGGTTCTATCC
>NZ_JBDVOT010000039.1:0-5903 GCF_039968975.1 Maribacter sp.
TTTCTAAAGCTTCGATAAGGTTATCGTCAATGATAGGTATTGTGATCGGTTGCGTTTCGCCGTCTGTTCCAGCGAAGGTCAATTGACCTGATGTAGCTGTATAATCACCAGGAGCGATTGCTGAAGAATCGTTTGTAGTAAAATCCAAGGTAAACCCACCCGGCACGTTTCCTGTCAACAAAACATTTACAGTTGCTGTACCTGCAGCTTCGTTTACGGTAATATTATCGTTATCGAATGATATTCCGGTACCAACACCACCATCGTTATCGGTAATATTTACAGTTGCTTGATTATCGTTTATTAAAATCAGTCCGGTCGAAATATTAGAAAGGTCGACCACTAAATTTTCTAAAGCTTCGATAAGGTTATCGTCAATGATAGGTATTGTGATCGGTTGCGTTTCGCCGTCTGTTCCAGCGAAGGTCAATTGACCTGAAGTAGCTGTATAATCACCAGGTGCGATTGCCGAAGCGTCATTTGTAGTAAAATCCAAGGTAAACCCACCCGGTACGTTTCCTGTCAATAATACATTTATGGTAGCCGTGCTGGCAGCTTCATCTACGGTAATGTTATCATTTTGAAAACTGATTCCTGTTCCCGCACCGCCGTCGTTGTCCAATATTTCTCCCTCACCTGTATCATCAGTAATGTTTAAGGCACCAACAGATGCATAAGAAATTTGAACTTCATGTGTTTCATTTGGTTCAATTAGACTATCATCTACCGCTGCAACATTAAAAGATACCGAAGTGCTATTCGCTAAAAGTGTAACGGTATTTGGACCGCTATAATCAGCATTGATGGTATTAATATTTGTATACGCTACATTAAAAACGATGTCTTGATTGATGCTATTAGATGCGGTAATAGTAAAAACATTATTTGTTCCCTCTACTGTAGAAGAATCATTGATTGAATAACTAGGGTTATTCGGTAATTCTGTTAAAGTACAATCTGCACAAGTAGGGGCAGGGGTACACGTGGTACAAGGTGTTGGGTCTGTTGAAGTATCTGTGATAGTATTACCATCGGTGTTTTCACCAATTACCGTGGCTAAATTATTTATCTGACCATTATCTATATCAGTTTGTATAATACTATAAGTAGCGCTGTAAATCCAAGTTTCTGTAGTATCTAATTGACCATCAGAGTCTGTATCGCCAGAAGCAGGACCAGCTATAGTACCTCCTAATAATGGGTCTGATACTACTACATTAGAAATAGAAACATTACCAGTGTTGATAACAGTAAAGGTATAGTTTACTGCATCACCTACATTGGTAAGACCATTGGTATTTGAATCTATATAAACACCATCTTTTGTAATTTCAAGATTTGCAAATTCAACAGGTACACAGGCTGTATTGTTAGAAGTATCGGTATCACCGGTAACGGTTATTTGATTTCCAAAACCACCGCCATTTGTACAGTCTTGCGTTGGATCAAATAAATCTTTATCTATAGTAAAAGTTGCAGTTACTAGCCAACTTTCTGTTCGAAGTCCGGCTATTGATTCACCTGCTATAATTTGGTCACCACTTGTAAACGGACTCAAAATTGTACCGTCAACTCCGTCACTTTCGCCTCCATAAGCCAAAGTTGCATTGATTAAGGTGAAACCATTCCCTAACATAAAGGTATCGATGACATCATAAGAACCTGCTAGGCCGCCGATATTGTCTGCTGTAATTCTATAGGTCACGGTATATTCATCGGTAACACTATTATATATAGGGCCCGATTCAACTGTTTTACTTACATCAATACTAGAACTACAAGGTTTATTAGGTACGGTAATAGAACCATCAAAAATGGTGCAACTTAATCCTGGTACTGCAACTTGCAATGTATAATCTCCACCTTGAGAAGCATCGAAAGGATTAAATATAAGTTCATTACTAGTACCTTGTTGCACGATGGTACCTGTATCATCAACCCAAGTAAAAGTAGCATTGGTTACCGGGTTGGCTGCAAGAGTAACCTGAGACCCTGAAGCATCGCAATTGGCAACAAGATTTGGTAAATAAGGAACTACTTCGAAAGCACCATCTGCTGAGTTGCCACAACTATCTGTAATTCTAACAGTATAAGTTCCCTCATCTGTTGCTGTAAATATACCATCTGTTGATATGCGCCCAATATTTGAGGGAACCGATGAATCTATTATTTCGTATTGATAAGGTGCAATACCATTCATTCCTTCTGCCAAGATAACACCAGACCCTTCTGTGCATAAATAACCAACTATGTTGTCAAATGAAGTAGTCACATAACCTGGTATAGTTATATTTCTGGTTTGGGGTTCGCAAGGACATGTAAAAGCGTTGTTTGTTAAACATTCTCCACCACTCTGAAATTCTAGATTTAATTGGTAATTTCCTGATGGTAAATTGGGTACTGTAACCGGAGTTCCTTCTGTAAAAAATAATATACTCTCGCGAAAAACGGAGTTTCCAGTATCTAAATTAGTTATAGTAACATTGGTATAGAAGGTACTGTTGATATTGCTGATTACGTTTGGATTTATAATTAAGGAGTTCGAATTACCGCAACCTTGTAAAAAATCTAAGCTAAAATCATGCTGAACTGTTTGTGATGCTAATATTTCAAACGTTTGAAAACCCGTTTCACAACCGTCCGTAATTTCTGCTTCATAAATTCCTGGAGGAAAAGCTTCTCGATATATAGAACTACCATTTGGATTAACAAACTCTCTAGGATAACTATAGTTGGTGACAACTCCACTTTCTGAGGTAAAACTTGCAGGTCCTGATAAAATGGTTACTTTACCATAATTTGTTCCACCGTTTCTTACATGAAAACCCATTCCGGTTGTTCCATCCATACAGCCACGTTCTGGTCGAACGTTGGCTTCAAATGTGGTTGCCGGAACTGGTGTAAATGTAACTGTATTATTTATGGTATATGAACAACTATCTTCTAAAACGACATCATAAGTATCGCCAAGTTGAATATCTGCTTCACGAATATCTGCTTCGAGATCATCGGGATCTGTAAAAGTATAAACAAGAACATCACTTGGGTCTGATTGGTTGGTTAGTGTAAGAGTGGCAGGCACTAATATACTTTTTTCTTGAAGACTTGAATTTGTTAATGAGGCGAATACAAAAAAAGCTGTTTCGCCAGAGCAGTCATATGCTTTCTGGCTCCACATATCAACATCTGGGGTAAAGTTAAATGGCTTACTTTCAGTTTGTCCACAGGCATCAACGATGTTCGCCGTATACCCCATTGCGAAGTTGTAATTAGTACCAAGACTATAAGAAGAGCCAGAACTAGAATCAACTGAACCTGAGAAAATTACAGTGCCTGTTGCATCTTCGGTAACCGTTACATTATGAGGTGAAGAACCACGATTAAAAGGGTCGTATTCCACTTCGTAAGTATCACATGCTACTTTCTCTATAAAATTAATTTCCCCTGCTAATGCGGAGATTGGAGGAGCGGCTATGGTTATCGTTTCACTGACCGTATTTTCGCATCCGTCTTCAATCTGAAATGTATAGGTGCCTTCAGTAAGACCGGCAAAAGTATCTGAGTTCTGTTCAAGAATAATCGTTTGTGGTATTGTACTTAAATCAACAATTCTGTATTTATATGTAGGGAAAGTCGAGCTGGCGATTAGATTACCATTACTTCCAGTGAGTATGACCTGGCCATTAGAACTACTAGAACAAGAGGGGTTGGTAATATCGACACTTAAATTAGGAAGTACATAATTTCCACTAACCGTAATATTCTCCGAAACGGTATTGAAACTAGCATCTCGTACTTCTACCGAATAATTTCCGGGTTGTAATGCAAGAAAAGTTTCTGAGCTTTGAAAGTCTCTAACCTCAGGACCACTTAGAATTCTATATTGATAAGGTTGAGTTCCGCCATTGGCCGTTGCAGTTATGCTGCCATCAGATGAACAAATAGACTCCGATTGAGTTAGTGATACATCTAATTGTGCAGATAGACTTGTACAGCAAATTAGAAAAGTAAATTTAAGGAGGAATTTAAGCATATTCTTTTCTAGCTAAATCATTCATTAAAAACAATGAAAAGTTTTCATCAAACACAAAGTTAGCTTCGATATTTGTCGAAGCCCATTTTTTGTTGCGAAAGTGGCTAGGGTTGATGTGAAATGATAGCTGTGATTAGGATATCCTATTTAATGTAACTTTTATCGATACTTTTCAGAAAGGTTTACTTAGTAAAGAGTATATTTTGCTTGACAAATACGATTTCGGGGCACTTAAAATCACTTTTGTTTTAGGGAGATTTAAATTTTAAAGCCTTGCTAATTATGTGTAATTCTTTAGGGCCCTAGTTTGCACCAAAAGGTTTTTATATGAAATATTTTAACAATGTGTTTATATGGAAATGAACTAGATTATTACTTTTTAAATTATGTTCTCCATACAGATTTTGATATTCATTATTTATAAGAATTTTTAAAGTCCTTTGAGGTCAAAGTTTTCATCAGAATTTAAAATACCTCTTCAATTTCAAGAGTTATTTTTAGACACTTTAAACAAATTGTTATTATACTATTTAACAATTACGAGGTCATAACTGATAATTCTTACCCGTTCCTTAAAGAAAGGGCACAAGTGATATTACGTTTTTCTCTGCCTAGATATTTGACTTTGTATTTAATACTTTGTTTTTTAGCGTTTTAAATATCGAAACGCAAATGCCTATATCCCATTTTTTTTGTGAAAAATTTCAAATAATCTTATTCATTAAACCTATATTTTCGATAAATTAAAACTGAAATCACTATAAATGATGCCTCATCCATTAAGATGAGGCATTTTAAATTATGTTTCTAATTTTAATTGGTACCTAGGTAAATATACCCGTTGAACGGTTCTAGGATAGTACCTGTATTTTTGTCTGTGGCTGTTATTATATAATAGTAAGTACCTGTAGGTAGCATTCCAGATTGCCCAAAAGAACCATCGGGAGATTCACCGCCCCAGTCGTTTTGGTAATCTTTAACCTCGGCAATTTTAGTTCCCCAGCGGTTAAATATTATTACATCAAAACTAAAGGCACAATATTCTACACCTGTAATTTCAAAGAAGTCGTTAACACCATCTCCGTTAGCGGTAACCGCCTTGGAGATTTCTATATCACCTCTGCCACATGGTACACACTCCGTGTCAACTACAACTGTAAAGTCAACAAAGTATTTACAAGTACCTTCGGTAGAACTATAACCGATTTTATATTCACCAGGCTCATGGTTCATTGGGTCAAAGATATTTCCTTCCAATACCACATCACCTTCTAGAATCATGAATGTACCGTTACTGTCAAAATCTGCTGGTAAGTAATTCAGTAAATCTATTGGTTCTTCTTCAATACAGATGTTAATTGTAATCTCTTGCAATTGAGGTTGCAATACAAAGATTATCTGTTCAAATGAAGCGGTATTGCCACAAGAATCTGTCACGTTCCAAGTTCTAATAATCAAGTAATCATCAGAATCTGCTGTGGTCTGCGTTTCTTCATTATAAACAACATCAAAATTACCACAACCGCCTGTAAAGACTAATTCCGGTGCATCTGGAATTTCATCACCACATATAATAGTGATTTCTTCCTCGTATGGCTGACTCATAATAGGTCCTGTTGGTTCTATAGTAATTACTTGAGTATGATCGGTTGTATTACCTGCACAGTCAGTGGCTGTCCAAGTTCTTGTAACTGTATAACCTACAGCACAGTTCTCATCATTTGTGATCGTTTCTTCAAACGTTACCTCGATGTCTGGTTCACAAGAATCTGTTGCAGTCAATACAGAGGCATCTGGCACCATATTACACTCAACGGTCATATCTTGTGGTAAAGCCTCATTAAATGTTGGGGCAACCGTATCTTCAATA